>NVTL01000069.1 GCA_002401565.1 Rhodospirillaceae bacterium | reverse complement strand
TGAACTTTTTAGGCGCTTTGTGGCGGCG
Organism: Rhodospirillaceae bacterium; assembly: GCA_002401565.1. Classification (GTDB taxonomy): domain Bacteria; phylum Pseudomonadota; class Alphaproteobacteria; order Rhodospirillales; family Magnetovibrionaceae; genus JANLGW01. The sequence continues at coordinate 17,562 of NVTL01000069.1, read as the reverse complement.
TTGGCCAAGGCCGGATCAGAAATGGTACGCATGACGGTGGACCGCAACGATGCCGCCGCCGCCGTTCCTAAAATCAAAGAAAAATTATTGGCGATGGGCATCGATGTGCCCCTGGTCGGCGATTTTCATTATATCGGTCACAAACTTTTAAGCGACAACCCGGCGTGTGCCGAAGCCCTAGCAAAATTTCGTATCAATCCCGGTAACGTTGGTTTTAAGGAAAAAAAGGACGCTCAGTTTTCGACCATGATCGAACTGGCGGCCAAGCTTGGCAAAGCCGTGCGCATTGGTGTGAATTGGGGCAGTCTGGATCAAGACCTAGCTCAACAGTTGATGGACGAAAACGCCAAACGATCCAATCCATTATCGCCCGAAGCCATCACTTGTGAAGCCTTGGTGCGCAGCGCCTTGGACAGTGCAAATCGAGCCGTTGAATTAGGCCTTGGCAAAGACCGCATTATTATTTCCTGCAAAGTTTCCGAAGCCCCGGTGTTGATTGATGTGTATCGTGATCTGGCATCCCGGACTGATTTTGCCCTGCATTTGGGTCTGACCGAGGCTGGCATGGGCGACAAGGGCATCGTTGCATCCACTGCCGCATTATCGGTTTTATTATCCGAAGGCATCGGCGACACCATCCGTGTATCCTTAACACCCGAACCCGGCGGTGCACGCGAACGCGAAGTTCGGGTGGCGCAAAGCATTTTGCAAAGTCTGCATTTGCGCAGTTTCCTGCCCCAAGTCACCGCATGTCCCGGCTGTGGACGCACCACGTCGTCGCTGTTTCAAGAATTGGCGTTGGACATTGAAAATTATGTGCGGGTGCAAATGCCAAAATGGCGCGGGCACTATCCGGGCGTCGAAGATTTGAAATTGGCGGTCATGGGTTGCATCGTGAATGGCCCCGGCGAAAGCAAATATTCTGACATCGGTATATCTTTGCCGGGCACGGGCGAAACGCCATCGGCCCCGGTGTTTATCGATGGTGAAAAAGTCGCGACCTTAAAAGGCGAAGATTTATCCGGTCAGTTTAAAGTGATGATCGAAGATTATGTCGTCAAACGGTACAGCCCGAAAGATGCGGATTAATATGGACGAAGCCAACACCATATCCGTCCGGCCCATTGTGGTTGGGGCCAACCATCATTCCAGCACCATGATGATGCGCGACCGCATTTTTGTCGAAGAACAAAACTTGCCCGTGTTGTTATCCAAAATGGAACAAGACGGTATCGATCAAGCGGTCTTGTTGGCGACGTGCGATCGGGTCGAAGTCATCGGTTTCACCACCGATCCAGCTGCTTTTGAGGCCGCCGCGTTGACCGCCTTGGCCGACGAAGGCGAATGCAGTATCGATGAATTAAAAGAACAAACCTACACCATGACGGATAAAGAAGCCGTCACGCATATTTTTTCCGTCACCGCATCATTGGACAGTTTGATGATTGGCGAGCCTCAGGTTTTGGGCCAAGTCAAACAAGCCCACCGTTTGGCGCGCGATGCGGGCTTTGTCAAAGCTCCGTTAGAAACGTTGATGCAAGCGGCTTACAGTGCGGCCAAACGGGTGCGCRCCCAAACCAAAATTGGCGAAGGCCCGGTCGGCATGGCGGCCAGTGCTATTCAAATTGCCCGCGATGTATTTGGCGATTTATCCAAATGCAAAGGTTTGTTGATCGGCACGGGCGACATGGGGGAATTGATCGCTCACGAAATGAAAGAAGCCGGATTGAGCCAACTGACCATTGTGCATCAACGCGCCTATCGCGCCACCGATTTAGCGCGTGAATTAGACGCCGAAGTTAGCGATTTTAACAATCTGGATCAGCTGCTGATCGATAACGATATTATCTTGTCGGCGCTGGGGTCCAGAACCTTTCGCTTGAAAAAAGACCCGGTCAAAATCGCCATCAAAAAACGCCGTTATAAACCTTTGTTTATCGTCGATGCGGGTGTGCCCGGTGATTTAGACGATGATGTAGATTTGGTGGACGAAGCCTTTGTTTATGGCCTTGGCGATTTGGAACAGGTGGCCTTAAAAGGGCGCGCCGGACGGGAATTAGAACTGGATCAGGCGCGACAAATTATTGACGAAGACGTGCAGGCTTTTTTAAACAATCGCGCCGAACGTACCGCTGTCCCAGCCCTGACCCAGTTGAGATTGCATTTTGAAAACGAACGCAAACAAGCCTTGATCGATGGGGGCGGGGACGCCGAAAAAGCCACCCGCCTTTTGATTGGGCGTTTGTTGCACGGACCATCCGCAGCCATGCGTAACATTGCTGCAAATGATGAAATAAAGTGGGCTCAGTTAGAGTACGCCTTGGAAAAATTATTCGACCTTAAAGAGGACAAATCGTGAGCCTAGAAGAAAATCTAAAAATCGTTCAGGACCGTCATTCAGAACTCAGCGCCTTGATGTCGACAGGTGACGTTGATCCGCAAAAATTTCAGTCCATGGCGAAAGAATATGCGGAATTAACGCCCGTGGTCGAAGCCATCGTGGCGTTAGAAAGCGTTCGTGATGATTTGATCGGGGCGGCTGAAATGTTGGCCGAAAGCGGCGACGACCCGGACATGAAAGAACTGGCCGAAGCCGAAATTTTGGACCTGAAAAGCCAGTTGCCGGACCTTGAGCAAAACGTACAAGTCTTGCTTTTACCCAAAGACGAAGCCGATGAACGCAACGCGATTTTAGAAGTTCGCGCCGGAACGGGGGGCGACGAAGCCGCCTTGTTTGCCGCTGATTTAATGCGCATGTACCAGCGCTTCGCCGACAACTGTGGTTGGACGTTTGAATTGTTGGACGTCAGCGAAACAGGCATCGGTGGTTATAAAGAAGCAACGGCCAATATCAGCGGGCGCGGCGTGTTCGCGAAACTGAAATTTGAAAGTGGTGTACACCGCGTGCAGCGGGTTCCCGAAACGGAATCAGGTGGACGCATTCATACCTCGGCCGCCACCGTTGCTGTATTGCCCGAAGCCCAAGAGGTCGACATTAAAATTCGCACCGAAGATTTGCGCATCGATACTTACCGCGCCCAAGGTGCGGGTGGTCAGCACGTCAATACCACCGACAGTGCGGTGCGCATCGTGCACAATCCATCGGGCATTGTGGTGCAATGTCAGGACGGTCGTTCGCAACATAAAAACAAAGACAAAGCGATGAAAATGTTGCGATCAAAACTGTATGACCATCAACGTCAAGAATTGGACCGGGAACGCGCCGAATCGCGCAAAGGCCAAGTGGGATCGGGCGATCGTTCCGAACGCATTCGCACCTATAACTTTCCCCAAGGCCGCATTACCGATCACCGCATCAATTTGACTTTGCACAAATTGGACCGGGTATTGGAAGGCGATTTGGATGAATTAATCAATGCGCTGGCCGCCGAAGACCAAGCCAGCCGTCTGGCCGATTTGGGGGGCTAATGCCCATTTCTGTGGACGAGGCGTTTATTGATGCTTTTCAGCGTTTTCAAGCGGCCAACATTGATACGGCGCGCTTGGATGCTCGACTGTTGTTGGGTGCCGTTTTGGGCGGTGGCGCCGAACGTGTGCTGGCCGAAAGTGGACGTGACTTAGACGATGTGGAATTCAGCATCTTTGAAGGTTTTGTCAAACGCCGCGAAGGGTGCGAACCCATCAGTCAAATTTTGGGTGTACGAGAATTTTGGTCCCTGTCGTTTAAGGTAACGTCGGCGACCTTAACCCCCAGACCCGATACGGAAACCCTGATCGAAGCGGCTCTTAAAATGGTCGCCGATGACCCCAAACGAATTTTGGACCTGGGCACCGGGTCAGGATGCATTGTTCTCAGCTTGCTGAGCGAATGGAAAAACAGCCAAGGCCTTGGTGTGGATATCAGCGAAGCCGCTTTAAAAGTGGCCCAGCATAATGCGAAAAAATTGGGTCTTGATGATCGGGCAGAATTTGCCATTGCTGATTGGCGTGAAGGCACATGGCAATACGGCCTGTTTGATGTGGTGATCTCGAACCCACCGTATATTCCTGAGGCCGATATGCAAACCTTAGCCGTCGATGTTCGTGATTATGAGCCCAAAACCGCTTTGGTCGGTGGGATTGWTGGGCTGGATGCATACCGCGAAATCATCGCTCAATTGCCCCATATGTTGACGGTGGGCGGTTTGGTCTTGTTTGAAGTTGGCATAAACCAAGCCGACGATGTTGAGGCTCTTTTGCTTTCGGCAGGGTTTGGGGGGCTTGAACAACACCAAGACTTGTCCAAAATCGCTCGTGTGGTTGCAGCTCAGCGTTTTTAAGGCTCTGAAAAGGCCTAATTCATTGAAAAATGTTGAAAAAAAGGTTGGAAAACCGCCCCAATGCGGGTAGGGTTACTTTTAACAGCGGCCAAGGGTCGCTTGGGGGATTGCATTTTTTATATGTTCAAATCCCAAATCATTCCAACAACCTCGTTGTAAAGTTCCGCACAGTATTTTGTGGAAATTGATTTTAACGTTTGGTGCTGGATCATTTTCCAAAATGGAAATCAAAAGCTGTTTGCAGCAAAGAAAATAAGAAGATTATGAAACAAGGTTCAAACCAACGCCGACCCCGTGGACGCAATAACAATAACAATAATAACAATAACAACGGTGGGCGTCGCAACAATCGCACCAATTCATATGACAGCAACGGCCCGGAGGTTAAAGTTCGGGGCTCGGCGCAACAGGTGTTGGACAAATACCTGCAATTGGCCCGTGATGCTCAATCGGCGGGTGACCGGGTTCAGGCTGAATCTTGTTTGCAATTCGCCGAACATTATTACCGCATTGTGAATGCGGATCTGGCCGAACAAACCGCCAAACGCGAAGCTGAACAGGCTAGAAATTCTGAAAACGCAAATGCAAATGTGAATGCAAACGCAAATGTAAATGCGGATCAGGGCAATGGGGATAATAATCAAGACCGCGATAATCGTGAACCACGCGAACCACGCGATTCTCGTGAACCCAGACGTGGACGTCGTCCTCGCAATGCGCGCCCACAACAGGAGGCTCCTAAACAGGAGACTCCGAAAAACGAAGCCACCTTAGCCGCAGAAGCGGCAGCTAAAAATGAAGAAAAAGCGAAAAACGAAGAAAAAGCGAAAAAGCCTGCACGGGTAAGAAAGCCTGCAACAGCTAAGGACGTTGCTAAAGAAGCCCCTAAAGAAGCGGCTGAAGCGACTCCGGCTCCGGCTCCTGAAAAAGAACCAGCTCCGGCGGGCGAATAGCTTTAGTCTAAAACTTCGATTTCATCACCCGGCCGGATCAGCCCGCCTTCGATGACCTTGGCGTAAACGCCCATATTGGTGTGGTCAAAATTATGCTTTAAAGCGTGCAGGATTTTCATATCCAATTCGCCTGTGGCGGGGTTGATGTGGGTGGCTTTGCACCGCCCGGTGTTTTTGGTGATGTGTAAAACAACGGTTTTGCCAATCCGCACGCGTTTGCCCAGCCACTTGTTTTCACACCAAGGCTCAGCCCCTTCAATCTGAAAATTCATGCGAAAACGGATGGGGTCGATGCTTTGTCCAATCACGTCTTCCAAGGCCCGAAGGCTCGCCATATTTAAAAGGGACACGGGGCCTTCGGTGGTATCAAAATAGCCAATTTTTTGCGCTTCTTTTAATATTGGACGCTCGTCCTCGCTGAGGCCTAAATGAGCAGCCACAGCGCCTTCAATTTCTGCGCGGCCTTCGGGACTGGCAAGATTTCCAGAGGCTTTAAGACCGTTTGGTCYTTCAAGGCTAAAAAGCCCAGACAGGTCGTCAAACTCACATTTCAGTTCCGTCAAACCATAATCACGCACCATCACATAAAATTGTGATTTTGGATGCCATTCGGTGTCCGTTGCGGCCTTACCATTTGGGCGCGCCAACGCCCAACGRCGGTCATGGGGCAGGCCCAWAYCYGGATTTAARACCACMCGGTCCAKGCTYKRYCCGGTYAGGCTTTTCACWGGRTAWCGCCAAATTTCGCTGAGGTTCATAAAGTCTTTCCGTTGTGTAAAGGTTGCGGCCCTAAAATATAAGACCATATTCAGAGCAAGGCTACATGAAACAGTTCGAATTGCCGATACGGGATTTGAACACGTTGTCATAAGGATAAAATTATGAATTTCGAAAAATTTACGGAACGCTCAAAAGGCTTTCTACAATCGGCGCAAGGCCTTGCCACGCGCGAAAATCACCAACAATTGTCGGCTCTGCACCTTTTGAAAGTCTTTTTGGATGACAAACAAGGCCTGTGTGCAAAACTGATTGATGCGGCGGGCGGCGACGCAAAATCCGCTTTGCAAGCGACCGAATTGGGCCTGTCAAAATTACCCAAAGTCAGCGGCGAAGGCGCCGGACAAGTTTATGCCACACGCGGCATGAGTAAAGTTTTGTCCAATGCCGAAGACTTGGCGACCAAAGCCGGAGACAGCTTTGTCACTGTTGAACGATTGTTGTTGGCTTTGGCCTTGGCATCCGGCACAGACGTTGGCAAAATCATCAAAGACGCGGGCGCAACACCACAAAACTTAAACCGTGAAGTCGAAAACCTGCGCAAAGGCCGCACCGCCGACAGTGCATCCGCCGAAGACCAATACGACGCGTTGGATAAATTCACCCGCGACCTGACCGAAGCCGCCCGCGAAGGTAAAATTGACCCGGTGATTGGCCGCGATGAAGAAATTCGCCGCACCATCCAAGTGCTCAGCCGCCGGACTAAAAACAATCCGGTGCTGATTGGCGAGCCAGGCGTGGGTAAAACCGCCATCATCGAAGGCCTTGCCAGCCGCATCGTCAGCGGTGATGTTCCCGAAAACCTGAAAACCAAACGTTTGTTGGTGTTGGATTTAGGCGCGCTGGTCGCGGGTGCAAAGTTTCGCGGAGAATTCGAAGAACGTCTAAAAGCCGTGCTCAAGGACGTTGAAACGGCCGCTGGCCAAGTTATTTTGTTTGTTGATGAAATGCACACCTTGGTCGGTGCGGGTGCCGCCGAAGGCTCAATGGATGCATCCAACCTGATCAAGCCTGCGTTGGCACGGGGGGAATTGCATTGTGTTGGTGCGACGACCTTAAATGAATACCGAAAATATGTGGAAAAAGACACGGCCTTGGCCCGTCGTTTCCAGCCTGTGTTTGTGGCGGAACCCACCGTCGAAGACACCATTTCAATTTTGCGTGGCATCAAAGAAAAATATGAATTGCATCATGGTGTACGTATTCATGATGCGGCTTTGGTGGCGGCGGCAACGCTGTCGAACCGTTACATCACCGATCGTTTCCTGCCCGATAAAGCCATCGATTTGATGGACGAAGCCGGATCGCGGGTGCGTATGCAGGTGGATTCCAAACCCGAAGAATTAGACGAGTTGGACCGCAAAGTCATTCAGTTGAAAATCGAATGCGAAGCGTTGAAAAAAGAAAGTGACGCGGCGTCTCAAGATCGCCTTAAAACCTTGAGTGTGGAACTTAGCGAACTGGAAGTGACCGCCAATGCATTGGGCGCCGAATGGCAAAGCGAAAAAGACGCTTTGGCCGGGGCCACTCGTCTTAAAGAACAATTGGACCACGCCCGCATGGAATTGGAAAAAGCCATGCGCGAAGGCCGATACGAAGACGTGGGGGAAATCCAATACCAACAGATTCCACGGCTTGAAGAACAATTGGAAAAAGCCGAAGAAACCGATAATAACCGCATGGTTGATGAAGCCGTAACCGAGGCTCATATCGCCACCGTGGTGTCGCGTTGGACCGGAATTCCGGTCGACAAAATGTTGGAATCCGAACGTGATAAACTGGTGCACATGGAAGATGCCCTGCGCAAACGGGTGATCGGGCAAGAAGAAGCCTTGGGCGCGGTGGCCAATGCGGTGCGTCGGGCTCGTGCCGGGTTGCAAGATCCAAACCGCCCCATCGGATCATTTTTGTTTTTGGGCCCCACGGGGGTTGGTAAAACCGAACTGACCAAAGCCTTGGCCGGATTTATGTTTGATGACGACAATGCCTTGTTGCGCATTGATATGTCGGAATACATGGAAAAACATGCGGTGGCGCGTCTGATTGGGGCTCCTCCGGGGTATGTTGGTTATGATGAAGGCGGCGCCTTGACCGAGGCCGTTCGCCGTCGTCCTTACCAAGTCATTTTGTTTGATGAAGTCGAAAAAGCCCATCCCGATGTGTTTAACGTATTGTTGCAAGTTCTTGACGATGGTCGTTTGACCGATGGTCAGGGCCGCACGGTTGATTTTTCAAATACGCTGATTATTTTGACGTCTAATTTGGGCGGTGAAATCTTGGCGGCCCAAGAAGAGGGCCATGATTCTGGTGAATTGCGCGGGGCTGTGATGGACATCGTGCGGGCTTCGTTCCGTCCCGAATTCTTGAACCGCTTGGACGAGGTCATCTTGTTCCATCGTTTGTTCAGAGATCACATGGATGCCATTGTCGATATCCAATTGGCGCGACTGTTCAGTTTGTTGGACGACCGCAAAATCAAACTGGATATGGATGACGCCGCAAAATCTTGGATTGCAGACCAAGGCTACGACCCCGTGTACGGCGCTCGACCGTTAAAACGCATCATCCAACGCACCCTGCAAAACCCACTGGCCATCCAAATTTTAGAAGGCAAAGTTATGGATGGCGACGAAGTGAAGGTGTCCGCTGGGGATGAGGGGTTGATGATTAATGGCGTGGTGATTGAGAGTTAATTTTTTAAATAAGTATCAAAATTGGCTTTGAGTTAATAAGCTTGTTGCAATAGGGAGGCTATTGGATCTATTATTAAAGTAGTTCGTGGATGCTTAGAGCGTTAGGGCCCGTTTATCGTCGAGACTTAGTTTTTTCTGATAACGATAAGGTCTCAAATCGGATGCGCTTCTCGACAGTGCATGGTGTGGGTTCGCTCCCACCCATCCGCGAATTCACCCAAAGTTTTTCTTCGCGTGATATACGCTTAGGTAGGCCCGTGACAATAGACCAGTGGTCTGTACCTTTAATTTTATGCTCAATGAATAAACAGAAGTCGTAGCCATCATGCTCGCGTACAATAATCAGGCGATCTTTTTTTGCTTTTCCGATCCAATCGTAATGTTGCGCGACAAATTCACAAAATTGTAAAAAGCCACCAAATCCGAAGTCTGATAATAATTGCATTCGACGGGCATTTTTTTCTACATGAAGAAAACCATACCCTTTTGGGCCTGGGAAGCCCCGCTGTAATTTGATTGGACCATTGTGGTAGCCAATACCAACGGCGACTTCGTGGGGGATTTCCCCTAGTTCATCACGCCCACTTGAAGTCAGTATAAATTCGAATGGATCATGTGGGTTCATTTTTATAATGCCCGCTAACACTTGCTGTTTGGCTCTTTTTAAGCACCCATCTGCCGGATGATTTTCTTTCAATAAGACTATCTTTTTTAAACCTGTGCAGGTATGCCCGAAAAGTAGGGCTCTTTAAGTCGGGGATGAAATCAAGCATTGTTTTTTCTAAATCTTTTGCATGCAAACCAGAATTGTTTGTTTGTTTGCGAAAAGCGTATTGTACGGACATCCACGCACGGTGTACGCGGGCATTCTTTTTCGTAAAGGGGATGCCATGTAAGGGCTCTAAGTCACCTTTTGCTTCTGCTTCGATGGACGTTAAGTAGATGAGCTTTTTTCTAATGCTCATTAGCTCATCTTCAAGCTCTTTAATATGTGTGGATATTTTTTGTTCTTGATGTTCAAGAATAAGTGTTTCTCTTTTCACCACCTCTAATAAAGCCACAATTCAAAACTCCTTAATAACAATTATGTCATGATAGCAGTATGTTGCGTTATGTCAACCTCAACAAGCTTGAAGATTCTATGTTAAAATAACCAATATTTTCAGTATGTTATTTAGTTGCAATATCAATCGATACATGTTAACAACGCTGTATACAGCGTTGTTAACATGTATCGTCGTTAAATATTGTTTTGTCTAGGCTAGCAGGTTATTTTAAAAATTAGTTAGGGCTGTTGAGGAATGCGTTCAGTACATCCATAAAATCGTCATGGGATTCGGCATGAACCCAATGACTGGCCCCTTTGATGGTGGCGATGCGGGCTTTGGGGAATAGGGTGTTTATGGTGCTTTTATGGTGGGGCAACACATAATCAGATTTCCCGCCCGTGATGAATTGCGTCGGGCCGGGGTAATGGGTTTCGTGGGGGAGGGCTTTAAAATCCGCAATGTCTTTCATGCCAGAATCCAAGGCTGCAAGGTTTAGCCGCCACTGAAATTTGTGGTCTTCGCGGATTAAATTTTGCAGCAAAAACTGACGAATGCCGATATTGGTGACGGCGTGACTGATGTGGTCTTCGACGTCTGTGCGGGATTTACAGGTTTCTAACGGCACATTCGCCATGACCTTAATATAAGCACCAATATCGGTTTCACGCTGCACTGGGGCAATATCGACGACCACCAGCCTGCTAACCAATTCGGGTTTGCGCAACGCCAGCATCATTGCGGTTTTTCCGCCCATGGAATGGCCCAAAACGGTGCAGGATTCTAACCCATGATGATAAATAAACTGGGCCACATCGGCGGCCAAGGCCTCGTACGTCATGCCATCAACCCAAGGCGATTCTCCGTGATTGCGAAGATCCAACGTAAACACGCGATGGGTCGTTGAAAGGGATTTTGCCACCGCGCCCCAATTGCGTTTAGAGCCAAACAGCCCGTGTAAAATCACAATCGGCGGGCCTTGAGGCAAGCCTTGTTCTGTATAAGAAAGTTCGACGGTCATCATATTTCGCTTTAATCGTTAAAGGTATAAAGTTGTGTCAGTATGCCTCAAGTTAAAGAAATTATGACATTAAAAAGTGCGATGTAATTTACATCTATGCATGAGTGTAATAAGTTTAAGGTAAGTTCTGAATAGTTGCTTTTATTTATAAGGAAGAAATTTTGCAAACAGATGCATCGCATGACGTTCAACGCTCAGCCGTTCCGCAAACGCGGGCGCTTATCCAAAACCATGTTCAGGGCTTTGAGTTGCTGAAGATCTATATCGTCAATCTGATTTTGATGGTGTTGACCCTTGGCATTTATCGGTTTTGGGGGAAAACACGGTTGCGTCGTTACATCTGGGGTAATCTTGAAATCATGGGGGATCGCTTGGAATACAGTGGCACCGGAAAAGAGCTGTTTATGGGCTTTCTGGTGGTGTTTTTCCTGATTTTGTTTCCCTTGTTTGCCGCGATTGGACTCATTGACGGTCTGCTTGCGAATGAACACGAACAGGCGCGTGTGGTGTTGGGGATTTCTCAGGGTCTGATCATTGTGTTTTTGGTTGGTGTGGCCTTTTTTCGGGCCCGGCGTTACCGTTTAACCCGCACCCATTGGCGGGGAATTTACAGTTCGCAAACCGGATCGTCGGTTAAGTACGGTTTGATGGCGATTGCTTCTTATGCAGCAACAGCCCTAACACTGGGCCTTGCTTGGCCGGTGTGCAGTGTGTGGTTAAAACGTTATGAAATGAAACACACGTGGGTCGGCGACGAACCCTTTGATTTTTCGCCCAGCGTTAAAAAGCTCTATCGTCCTTTTTTGGTGGTGTGGGGGATTGGGGCTTTGTACATGTTTGGCGTATGGAATACGGCAGGCTCTATCGGCAACCTTGAAGCAATATTTAACTCTGTTGAAGCAGGGGGGCAACCCAATCCAGATATGGTTCTTGAGCTGTTTAACATGATCATCGCCATGTACTTAGGCCTCATTCCCATTGGATTAGCCTTTTTGTGGTATCGCGGGCGGGCTTATAATCATTTCATTTCCAGCACGCAATTTCACGGGCATGCCTTGACCAGCACCAATACGGGGTTCGGTTTTATGTGGCTGACCGTCGGCAACAGCTTGTTGGTCTTTTTTACGCTTGGCTTGGCTTTACCGTGGGCGATTAAGCGGTATTTGAATTTTGTCGAACGCCATGTGGGCTTGGTTGGCGATGGGGATTTTTCTCAACTTTTGCAAAGCACGCAAGAAAGACCTTCCCATGGCGAAGGCCTAGCAGATGCCTTTGATGTCGGCGGTATATAAAGTGCAGACTTTTGACGCCACATATTATGATGGTCGCACGGCGGTGCGTCATGACGTTACGGTTCAGTTGTATGCAGAGGCTTTAGATATCCTTGGCGCAGACGGACAAGTGATAGAGCAATGGCCTTATCAAGCCATAAGCCTGTCCGATCAAGGGGGCGGGACCACGCGTTTGGTTGTTGAAGATAGCGAGGCTCGTCTTGTTTTGAGCTCGTCCGAAGCCTTTCAGGCCTTAAAAAACCGCGCGCCAAACATAGACAGCCAAAAACAACGCACCTTGCGCAATATGGGCCTATCGGTTTTGGTGACGGTGGGGCTGATTGGTGTGGCGTATGTGTCTATTCCGGTGATGGCGTCCGCCGTGGTCGCCATGATCCCTTATGAAACAGAGAAAAATATCGGCGAAGGCTATGCCAAGGATATGCAGGCTTTGTTTTCAAAAACGAAGGCCCCAAATCAATGCACAGAGGATGCGGGCGTTCAGGCACTTAACACCATGGTGACGTATTTAAGCGCGTACAGTTCCGGACCTTTTGGCTATCAGGTCGACGTTCTGGACAATACCATGGTCAACGCAATGGCTCTGCCCGGCGGACATATGTTCATCTTTCGCGGCCTCATTGATAAAGCCGAAAGCTCTGATGAACTGGCCGGCGTTCTGGCCCACGAAATGGCCCACGTGAACCATCGCCACGGCATGCACGGTGTCGTGCGCAGCTTTGGTTTTCAGATGTTGTCCGACATGATGTTTGGCGGCAATGTTATGGGCAATCTATCAAATATAATGATGATGATGTCGCACAGCCGCGAAGCCGAACGCCAAGCGGATATCGATGCGATTGAGACGTTGCGGCGGGCAAATATCAGCACGGCGGGCATTGCTCGGTTTTTTGAACGTTTGAAAGATAAAGAAGACGAAGGCAAAGGCTCATTTTTTAAAATGCCCAACATGCTGTCTTCACATCCCTCCAGCGATGTCCGCGAAGCCCTTGCCCGTGAAGTCCAATCAACGTCATCGACAGGCTGGGCTTTAAGCGAGGCACAATGGAAAAACCTTAAAGCCATTTGTGGAAAGTAGTTTTTTTAAGCCTAAAACGCATAAAACACAGGCCTATGGCTTGACTTCATATGGGGTTTGGTGGTCTTTTGCCTCAAACCCCACAAAAAGTGGGGAAAACCCTAGACTCTCAAAGCAAAAAGAGTAGATTGTGCTTTTCTAATATAAAGGCCCCCTCCGTTATGTTGTCGACTTTCAAAAATCTGTTTCCGTTCCTGGTTTGGTGGCCGATGGTTACCAAAGAAACCTTGCGGGCGGATATCATCGCTGGTTTTACCGGTGCCGTCATTGTTTTGCCGCAAGGCGTCGCTTTTGCCATGATTGCAGGCTTGCCGCCGCAATATGGTTTGTATACTGCGATGGTGACGCCGATTGTCGCCGCTCTTTTTGGGTCTTCCCGGCATTTGATTTCGGGGCCGACGACGGCGATTTCGATTGTGGTTTTTTCTGCGGTCAGTGGACACGCCACACCGGGCACGCCTGAATTTGTATCCATGACCTTAACGTTGACGTTCTTGGCCGGAGCCTATCAGTTGGCTTTTGGTCTGGCGCGCATGGGCATGTTGGTGAATTTTGTATCGCATACGGTGGTTTTGGGCTTTACCGCCGGTGCCGCGATTTTGATCGCCACGTCGCAAATGAAAAACGTTTTGGGCGTACAGGCCGAACGTGGCGACAGTTTTTTGCACACATGGGTCAATCTGTGGGAAGGCATAGGCTCTTTTAACAGTTATGTTTTTGTCGTGGCCATGTTGACCTTGGTTCTGGCCATTGTAATTAAACGCATCAAGCCCAAATTTCCGAACCTGTTGTTGGCTTTGATCGCGGGTAGTTTTTTGTCTTATGTTTTGGACGGTTCCAGCCATGGCGTGACCGTCGTTGGCGAAATTCCGGCGCAATTGCCGCCGTTGAGCATGCCGACCTTCAGCTTTGCCACCATGAAAATGTTGGCCCCACAAGCGTTTGCCGTGGCCCTGTTAGGCTTGATCGAAGCCGTTTCCATCAGTCGTTCGATTGCCGCAAAATCCCACCAGCGGATTGACAGCAGTCAGGAATTTGTCGGCCAAGGCTTGTCCAATATCATTGGCAGTTTTCTGTCCAGTTATGCGGGTTCCGGATCCTTCACCCGTTCCGGCGTAAACTACGCCGCGGGCGCGCAAACCCCATTGTCGGCGATCTTTGCCGMTATGTTTCTTATGGTGGTGGTGTTGATGGTGGCTCCATTGGCCGCGTATTTGCCTTTGGCGGCCATGGGCGGGGTAATTTTGGTGGTGGCCTTGAACTTGATCGACATGACCCAAATCAAACATGTTTTGGTATCGTCGAAAAGTGAGACCACAATTTTGCTGACCACGTTCTTTTCCACACTGTTCTTGGAATTGGAATTTGCGATTTATATGGGTGTATTGGTGTCGTTGGTGATTTTCTTGGCGCGCACGTCGTTCCCCGAAATCGTGACCTTGGCCCCCGACGTGGATCGTCGTTATGATCGTTTGATCTTGACCGATGTGGCCACCAAGCCTTTGGCTGAATGCCCTTACTTGAAAATTGTTCGTGTGGATATGTCGATTTATTTCGGCTCGCTTAATCATATTGAAAAAGCCCTCTATGACATTTCGGAAAAACAAGGTGTTCAACATATCTTGGTGATGGGCGCGGGCATTAACTTGGTCGATCTTAGCGGTTCTGAAATGCTCTTGCATTTGGCTCAACATCTCGAAGAAAAAGGCGGGGGATTGTATTTCTGTGGCCTCAAACCCGGAGTGTATCAATCCATGGCCAAATCACATTTGATCCGTGAAATTAACAATGGGCATTTCTTTGACGAAAAGAAATCCGCCATGCAAACCATGCGGCGCTTGTTCCGTCGTAAAGGCGTGTGTGAAAATTGTACGGCTCGTGTGTTCCAAGAATGTCAATCTCCGTCCACCGATTAAGAACGGACTGATGAACGCTGGTCGTTTATGTGCTGCGTACGCTTGCGTGTCTCCAAGGCATTGTAATCTTTGTAATAACCGGAATTTTTTTCCGGGTTAGACGGTTTTGGTAGAGCAAAAGTGCCGCCTTTAGCGCGTTTAAAAATCATACAAAAACCATAACCTCTTCATAAATAAAAAGACCCGAATCTGGCGCACAGCAGCTACAGCAAATGCAACAGCTGCAACAGGGGCGTCAAAAAGGTTTCGACAAGTTCGATGCGGATGAAGACGGCAGTCTTTCTTTTGAAGAATTCACTTCAATTGGAAAGAATGGCGGTCCACAGCATGCGGGCGGATCCGGAGCCGTGCAAAGCCCAGAAGAATTGTTTGCCACCATCGACGCAGATGGCAGTGGCGACCTTTCTCAAGGTGAAATGCAAGCCCATCATCAAAGTACGATGGGCGGAATGATGGGGGGCTCTGGGCAATCCAGAAATACCATTGAATCCGGTACGCTTTCACAGCTTCTGCAATTCCAAGAAACGGAATCAGCGGCTATTGACGATATGTTGGCCACGCTGTTGGAAGAAGATACCCAAACAGCGTAGCCGTTCTGTACTACAGAAATCAAAAGGGAGAGGCCTTCAAAAGCCTCTCCCTTTTTTTGTGATCTTATTATTTGGTTTGGTTATTTACGCTTAACGTTCCGCCACAAGCTTTGTTGCGGGGCTGGCTGCGCGGGCTTGCAAGGTCTGGATGCCGTCACGGGTAATCATAAAGCGTTTGAGCTCCTTGCCCTTCAGTTTGATGCCAGAGGGCATCTTGACGCGCATGGGGTTGGTCTGACGACCATTACGTAAGATTTCATAATGCAGGTGCGGTCCGGTTGAACGGCCCGTGGTGCCCACATAACCAATGATCTGACCTTGGCGAACCCGCGATCCTTTGGAACGACCACGTTTGATGGATTTCATATGGGCGTAGGCGGTCGAATATTCGGAATTGTGGCGAATCTTAATGTAATTGCCAAAACTTCCGTTGCGGCCTGACTTTACAATAATGCCATCACCCGCCGCATAAATCGGTGTACCGCGCGGGGCCGCAAAATCGGTGCCCTTGNGSATTTTKKWATAYMMCARMWYYGKAYKTYWSCRKYGKYMANAAAMTSKAWYTCNWKRCSAKYCYYRWMGMYRKSMRTRMGNRTCAAR
This sequence comes from Rhodospirillaceae bacterium, assembly GCA_002401565.1. Taxonomy (GTDB): domain Bacteria; phylum Pseudomonadota; class Alphaproteobacteria; order Rhodospirillales; family Magnetovibrionaceae; genus JANLGW01. Next base: position 1,316 of record NVTL01000069.1, on the reverse strand, counting down.
GYMWKTKWGGCGCTTTGCCCCTTGTCATCAAAAAAGTCCCAATTGCCATTCTTAAGCTGATGTAAATAGATGGGGTTTAAGTCGCCAGATAAAGTCAGAGAAGCATACACAATGCGCCCATTATAAACGACCTTGCCGCCCGCATCGACTTTACGTTCATACATGACTTCAAATTGGTCGTTTTTGCGAATGTCGCGTTGAAAGTCCACGTCCCAAGAAAAGGCCCGCACCAATTCAGACATAACAGAGGTCGCTACGCCCGCCTTGTTGCCTGCGGCAAACAAGCTCCAATCGATGGTGCCTTGGGCCAATACGGTCTCGGTGGCGAACTCATGTTCAATCTCAAAGGCTTTAAAGCCGCCTTCTGGGGCGGGAGCGACATGAATGCTTTTGGCGTAATCAATGGGAATTTCAAATCCGCTGAAGCGATCGGCGATTCCCGGTGTGGACTCTAAGGATTCAAACAAGACATTGATAGTTTGCCCGACCCGCAGGTTCCGGGGCTTATATACGCCCTTTAAGGCGCGAATGGCTTTGTCGGCGGTTTGTGCCGAAACACCAGCGCGTTTAAGGATGCGCCCAAGGGTATCGCCCGATTTGATTTTATAAGGGGATTGATAGGTAACAAGAGTCAAAGGCGCGCGCAGCTGTTGATCAGGTGCATTTGGTCCGGTGACCAACGGCCGCCCCATGCTTAAGGACGCCAGCGCCGTCGCAGTGGAACGATTCCCGATAGAAATAGGCGCCATGCCTAATTTAGCAGACGATTCGACAGCTTCGCCAAGGCTCGGCACAGCCGCTTCGCCTGTGGTTAAGCTCATTGTGAGTGCCGCGCCGGCAATAAGAGAGACGGCAACGGCCATTCCGCGTAACAACATTGACTTAGAAAACTCCTTAAAAGTGCACAAAAGCCCTACGCTTCTTGCTAAGAGATTGAAAAGTGTTCAATCTGCATGCAAAAAACGCATAGCTGCTATGCAAAACACTGTTTTTGGACCAATATTGACCCTAACTGAGGTCATTTTGTGCCAAATATTGCCTTATAAAGCAAGCATATCCGCCAAATTCTTAAATAATTATTGAATATTACAATTTTGTGAAAAAAGAATTTGACTATGGGGCTCGCTAGGCCTAAAACCCGTCTTGTCGAAACGAACTGACGCTTCACACTTTCGAAGTTTAAGTGGTTTCGGTTTTTTGTCTCTAAGGCTTTTCTTTAAGGCTGTTGAGGCGGAAATGTTCTTTTACATTGTTGATGATTTGGAAGAGATGCGCAGGCGGCGATCATTGGTTTTAGTCCAATTTTCGGAGCTGTT
>NVTL01000068.1 GCA_002401565.1 Rhodospirillaceae bacterium | reverse complement strand
CTCAAAACGAAAGGCTCTACAGTGGCGACATTTTACGCCGCTACAATCAGAAAATCTGACCGCTTCTGTGGGGTACTATTGCTCCGGAATTTACACTTCCATGCGGCTCTTCAGGTTTGTGGCGACGGCCAGGTCCTCTAAAAACGGATTCATTTTGGCGGCTTCTTGGATCAGAACCGTGGTATATGACGTATATTTTTTTGGTGAAAAAATGCCGATGCCAAGACCCAGTAAGGGCATGATGACAATTGGAATTGCGATCAGGTAACGTCTCCTCCAGGCACTCCATAATAAAGCTGCTGCATTGCGGATCAGGAAACTATGCATTGGATGGTGCCGTATGGACTTGGATTTGACCGGGGCTTAAATTTACATCGGTTGTGACGTGAACTTTGATGCCATTTTTTTTCAAAGTACGAGCGACAGCCCAGCCAATTTGAAAGGATAAAGGATCTTCTGGATTGACCTTGATCATCACCTCATGATGACCTTGAGCGATTAAATTTTCAGCTAAACCTGAAAGCGGTTGTTTCGCTTGAACAGATGTAGGCCTTTCTCCACGGGCTTGCGCCAGCAATTGCACGACGGAAATTTCCTGAGGTTGTTGGGGGGCATCTTTTGTGAACAGGTCTAAGGGCATAGATGTCAGGACAGGTAACAAGGACGTGACGTGGACGCACCCTGATAAAGCGGCAACAGCAACACCACAAACCATGTAATGAAATTTTTTCATGCATCCTCCTCAAACGGGGTTTAAGAAGTACGTTGCAATGCGAGTGCCAATACTTAAGTATCTGAATATGTGAATTTATGTGATTTCAGCCTACTTTTGTCATCGAATATTCTCATATTGAGAGGCATATTCATCGTCCTGTTGATCATAATGCAGAAAGCAAGGACGACACGGCTTGTGCACGATTTTTCCACGTTTCCTTTGCAACACATTCAAAACGTTTTGTGTGGCTCGTATCGGGGTGTTTCAACACATTAGATATAGCCTGTGCAAAACCGATCGGTTCATCGGCAACAGAAATAAGATCACGATAATTATCTAGTGCGGGAAAATTTGTGCTGACAATCGGCGTGCCCGTAGATAAATACTCGCGCAGTTTTAAAGGATTGCAAGCGCGGATCTGAGCATTGTCTCGAAAAGGAAGAAGCGATACGGTCCAGTTCTGAGCATAACCCGGTAATTCATGATGAGGCTTTGGACCTAAAAATCTAACGTTGTCCCTGCGCATTAACGAAGAGACGTCGGTGCGAATATTACCAATAAAGACAAACCGCCATTCTGGCAGGGCCTTCGCCACTTGACCTAAAAGTTCAACATCCAGCCAATCAGATATGCTGCCGTAAAATCCCGCGACGGGATGGTCCATGGGAAGGTCGGCGGGTCTTGGGCTTGGCGATGAAAAGAGATCGACATCCACCCCATGAGGAAGGTGCACCGTTTTTGATTTTGGGAATTTATTGGCAAGGCATTTACTTGCCGCAAGGATCAGGTCAGCGCGTTCAACCAATCTTTGTTCGGCCTCAGTAACTTGGGCGTGATCGACGCCAGCTAGGCCAGAAAAATCATCACCGCAGTAATAAACAACGGCGCGTTCATTGGAACATCCCAAAAAATCAACGGCGGTCGGAAGTGAGGTCCACAGTATGGGACGTTCCGCTGGGAATTTCGACAAGGCTTGGCGAATTTTACATCCCAGACTGATCCGATTAAAATTTCGCTCTAATGTATTTTTCGGTACCGGGATGACCAATGGACAGACAACAGCTTGCGGTGTGACGGTTGCTTGAACGCCTTTGTTCGATGATAAGGCCGAAAACCCTTTTTTGAATACGCGGCCAATATCTGACATTGAAACTTTTGGACGGCGCAGGCCAATAGAGTTTACCCACACGACGTCTCGTTCTTGCATTAAACAGCGTATGATATGTTGTGTGCTGCTGGGATGTGCGCCCCAATCTTCTCCGAAAACAACCAAGGGCGTGCTCATTGTACGCACTCTAAAATGGTCGGTTCATCTTTCGGTTCGATGTTGCGAATGATTTTGGCTGGAACACCCGCAGCCAAAACATTCGGCGGCAAGTCGCGCGTGACAATGCTGCCCGAGGCTATGATGGAGCCAGCGCCAATACGAACGCCTGCTAAAACGATTACGCCTGTGCCCAACCAAACGTCATCTTCTAAGATGACATCGCCAATTTGATCTTTGGTGTCGGGAAGACCGGCGGCTCTGTCTTTGGCATTAATAGGGTGGCCGGGATAGCCCGCAATAAAAGCACGACCGGCGATGCGCACGTTGTTGCCAATTTCAACACGAGCACCAACAGCAATCGTTGTTTGCCACCCGATACCAACATTATCACCAATGATCAAACTAGGCTTTGGGTCACTGCTCCACCGTCCGGAAAAAGTGGTGACACCAGATATACGACAATCTTTGCCAATACGAATAGATAACGGTCCCGTGATCAAGGGCATGCCGCCATATAAATAAAGGTGCGGGGCGGTATTTTCTAACCGTGATTTAAACAGGGGAGTCCAGTAGGTCACGCGCAAGACCCATTCTATAAGTCCAGTTATCAGCTTATGTAAGGCATACAGACTACGATGGAGCACCCAGATTGTTGGGATTTGAAAATTGCGGATGTAAAAGTATGTGCTGCGAAAAATACGCGCTGTAAGGCTGTCGTCCGTTTTAATCCAGACTTTAAGGTTATGAAACATGATTATTCCACCGTCACAGATTTGGCTAAATTTCGCGGCTGATCAATATCCGTGCCTTTTAAATACGCCACGTGATAAGCCAGCATTTGCAAGGGAACGGAGTACAAAATTGGCGCCGTGAAAGGATCGCATTCAGGAACCACGAGGGTGTGCTCGACATCTTCGCCAACGGCATCAATCCCAGATTGGGTGCTCAGTAAAATAATATTGCCGCCCCGCGCACTGATTTCTTGAAGGTTTGAAATCGTCTTATTGAATAAGCCATCATGAGGAGCCACCACCACCACAGGCACCTTGTCCTCAATCAGCGCGATGGGGCCATGTTTTAACTCACCCGCGCCATAACCTTCTGCATGGATGTATGATATTTCTTTAAGCTTCAGCGCCCCTTCAACGGCAACCGGAAAGGCGGTTCCTCTGCCCACAAACATTGCCGAAGTTGCCGTCTTCATGCTTTTCGCGACCTTGATGTAAGGGGCGTCATTTTCGATCAGAGTCTCTAGGGCATGGGGGACTTGGGCAAGGGCGGTTACCAGTTTGTTTTCATCTTTTGACGTTAAGGTGTTGCGGGCTCGACCAGCCACAATCGCTAAACAGGCGAGCGTCATTAATTGTGTGGTAAAAGCCTTTGTCGAGGCGACGCCAATTTCTTGACCGGCTTTGGTGTGCAGCACGATGACGGATTCGCGGGCCATAGAGCTTTCAGCCACATTCACAATGGTAATGACGCGTTGGCCCAAGGATTTAACGTAGCGAAGGGCTGCTAATGAATCGGCAGTTTCACCAGATTGAGAAATGAACAACGACACGCCATCTTTTGCCAACAGCGGTTCGCGGTAACGAAATTCTGATGCGGTGTCCACTTCTACGGATAACTTTGCATATTTCTCAATCCAGTATTTCGCAATTAACCCGGCATGGAAAGAGGTGCCACAAGCAACAATATTGATCTTGCTAATCGTGGAAAAGTCGAAGGGCATGTCCGGAAGCTCAATCCGGCCCGTGCCCTGATTGAAATAGGAACACATGGTTTGACGAATCACATCCGGTTGCTCATGAATTTCCTTTTTCATGAAGTGCCGATATTCACCTTTACCCACGGACATTATTTTTTTTGAAACGGGGTGGTGTGGGCGTTTTACAAGTGCTCCGTTTGCGTTCCTTATTTCAATAGTGTCATTGGAGATCGTTGCCCAATCTCCATCTTCTAAGAAAAGGCTTTCATTTGCCATGCCGGCCAAGGCCATAACGTCAGAGACAATAAAGTTTGTCTGGTCCCCCATGCCGATGGTTAAAGGGCTGCCTTGGCGGGCCGCAATCATCCGATCTTCGACGCCCGCAAAAATAATGCCCAAGGCGTATGAACCTTGTAATTTTTGCAGAGCTTGAAACGTTGCATCTTCGGGTGAGGCGCCATCTTCTAGATAAGATGTGATTAACCGTGGAATAACTTCGCTGTCTGTTTCGCTGGTAAAATGTTCACCATTGGCTTCAAGCTCAGCCCGTAACTCACGGTAATTTTCAATAATGCCATTGTGCACAACGGCAACTTTTTCGGTCATGTGAGGATGGGCATTGTTTACGGATGGTACGCCATGGGTGGCCCATCTGGTATGGGCAATGCCGATGTGTCCGTCCAGGGGGGCCTCTTTAAGTTGGTGGCGTAAATTGACAAGCTTGCCTTGAGCTCTGCGGCTTATGATTTTGTCCTCTTGGATGATCGCTAATCCCGCAGAATCATAGCCCCGGTATTCTAACCGAGATAGCCCCGTGGTTAGATGTTGAACAACCGATTTTCCATTTATAGCGCCAACGATGCCGCACATGTAACAATCTCCTAGAAGTTGTCGATGTTGATGAGATTCTGCGTTGCATCCTTTGCGCCAGTTTCAGGCCCTTGATATGCAAGGACTTGGACTTTATTTCTCAGTTTGAGAGGCAGAAAAAGACGCGCTCCGAGCGTATTGGGAAACCGCCGATGTCAAAGCCAACAAGATATAAAATGGCCAACTAAAGCCCATGGTGAGGAATGTCCCGCAAACGATAAATCCGGCTAAGCCAGCCTCTATCGCTTGTGCCATCACAAGCGGTGAACCTTTTGAGGGGGTTAATTGAGTGACGGACTGAACAGCACTGCGCACCGTCACGAATGTCATGGCGATGAACACCGTGAGCCCCAAAAACCCGGTCTCTGCCAATACGCCAAACCAAGTGCTGTGGACGGCATGATTGGTGCCATCCCAATGGGTACTGTATGACCAGTAATTGGAAATAAAATTCTTGAGGCCGACCCCAGTTAAAGGATGACTAAGAGCCATTTGCCAAGCCGCCCCCCACGCATAAATTCGTCCCATAGCAGACTCGTCGATGCCAGCTTCATGTCCACCACCAGAAGCACGATCATCCACCCCAGCTAGGGCAAAGAGCAAGAGTAATGCGATAGAGGAAAAGGCAATCAGCAGGCTTTTGTGTTGAATTCTACGCCACGCAAATACCCCCATGACAGCGGTAATGCCCAACAGGCCACCGCGGCTTTGTGTTGCGATGATTGCGGCAAAGGCAATGACAAAGCCGATGGCCGCGATAAATCTTGTGGTTTTTCCCTCTTGTTTAGACAACAGGGATGCTAAGGCAAAACTTGCGGGAAAGAGCATGACCAAAGCTAAGTCATTTGGGTCCCCGAGCATTGATCCGATGTCGCGGCCAATGGTGACACGGGTGCCTTCGACCAAACCAATGGCATTCATCTTGTTATACAAGGCAACGGTACTAACAATAATGCCCGACCAAATAAAGGCGCGTATTGCATATCGAAAAGCTCTAGGCGATGAGACCAGCCAAGATAAGGCAAAGGTCATAACGGCTATTTTGACATAAGTCCCTGACCAAGCTGCCCAAGCCTCTGTTCGGTTTGTGGCAAACAGTAAGCCGATGGTCACGATGATAAAAAAGAAGCCAAAAGCCTTCAGTTCCCGGTTCCAGTAAATCGTAACCGTACGGCACCATATGCCCCAAGCCAATGAAACTAGTGCCCCCAATGCCAAGAGTTGAGGGATGTGCAGGGGGTATAGAACGGGAAAGACTTCGTGAATTCTGAAAAATGAAAAAATCGAAAAAGCTAAAACCAAAAGCAACGGAACCCGCAGAGTGCAAATGATGATGAGCGGAAGTAATCCACCAACAACCATGGCCAAGGGATGTTGAGCCAATACGGCAAACACGATGAGGCAAAAGCAAGTCGCAACGGCAATAACGATTTGGCGTTTGCGCATATTGGCGGTTTGCAGTCGCATGTGTACATACCTTTTATCGGCTGACTGAAAGTGGGTTCGGCATCAGTTTTATCATCATGGCAAAAACCATAACCAAGGCTCCGGACAACATGGCCCACAAAGCCGGGGCTATGATTCCATCACCACTTGGCAAGAAAACAACAATGCCAATCCCGATGGTTACGATGCCTGAGAGGCGGGAAAGTTGATGGGGAATATAGAGGCATTTTTGACTGATCCAATAGGTCACAACCAGCCGACTGGTGAGCGCGACAGCCGTTGCGGCGATGGCCCCATAGCCACCGTATAGAGGAATTAATGTGAAGTATCCGATGACGGCTAAGGTCGCGGCTGAACCTTCAATGGCAAACAACCGCAGAGTTGTACGGCCACTCATGGCGCCTAAATTCACCATTGTTGTTATGGCATGAATGGCTGCTAAGGCCGCCAACCAGGGGACATAGACAACGGCACCGTGATAGGTCTCAGGTGTGACGAGGCGAATAACGGCTGGTCCGACGATGGCGATGCCAACAGCGGAAAACACCGCCACGGTAACGCCGATGCCAACGGCCCGCGCACACTTTTTCTTGCCATCCAATTGCCCAAGTATTTTAAAGCGATTGGGCAACCACCAAAGATCAAACGGTTGGATCGCGAAGGCGGTCATCAAGGCAATTTTAGCGGCTAGGGCATATTCTGCCATGGCCGCAGGTCCAATTTCATCCGCCAAAATCCAACGATCAAAACTGCCCAGAATGAAGCCCGCCATGCCTGTTAATATTAAGGGCCCACCATAAATCAGATAGGTTTTATAGCGGCTAGCCTTGAACAAAATTCCAGTCGTGCGAAGGCACCATGTCAGCAGCCCAACGCACATGACGGTTGCGGCAAACAGACCGGCGATAAGCACCCCCGTGATGCCGAATCCATACATCAAAAATGCAGCGGCACCAGAGGCCTGCAAGACCACGCGGCCAAGACTGCCTGTGACATACAGAACGGCTTTTTCTTGCATACGCAACCACGATAACAAGATAAGGCTGATCCCCGACATGGCAAGGGTGCCTAAAATAAGACGCGTTTGCACAATGGTAATGTCTCCGGGAAGGTGACTGGAAATCCAAGGTGCTGCCAACTGTGTTGAAAGCAGGGTGAGGAGGCCGACGATGAGTGAAAAGCCAATCACATTCGCGGCTTCTGTCTGTTGTTCGTCTTTATCATTGGTGCTTCCTGCAAATCGATACAGCGTGTCGGCAAGTCCAAAACCGATGACGATGCTCAGCAAATCAGCCAAAGTCTGAAGAATGTCCAGTCGTCCATAATCGGCTGGTTCTAAAAAATGCGTAAAGATTGGGGCCATCAATAGAGAAATGGCCTTTGTCGTGGCCAGCGCCATTCCATAGACCAAACTTTGACGTAAAGCCGGCGGCAGGCTTAGCATGGCGGGCCTCCCGCGATGGCCTTGTTGTATATGTCGATAATTTGGGGAACGATGACTTCGGGGGAATACTTGGACTTGATCGCTTCGCGCGCACATAAAGACATTTGTTTGCGGTCTTCATTATTCATTTTCGACCACGCGTGAATGTAATGGCTTAGGGTCTGGATGTCTTTCGGTGGCGCGATCCAGCCGTTGGTGTTGTGTGTGATGGCATGGGCCAAACTACCCACATCAAAAGCGGCAACCGGAATRCCRTTTGCCATRGCCTCAAGYGCKGCATAKGGYAAACCTTCATAACGTGACGGCATGCACARCAGTCCRATRTCTGCCCAGTRSYGTTCCATGGACGRCACCTGACCRRCRAAATGRACRYTGTSKCCAWAYTSAYKYTCCAGMGCGTCKCGCATGGGRCCGTCGCCAAAAATACTAAATTTTAAATTGGGGTTCTGTTGAGCAATTTCACAGAAAAGATCAGGTCCTTTTTCAGGGGACAATCGTCCAACAAAAGCCACTGTGGTCGTTGTTTGATCCTGAAAATTCGTCACCATAGGAACAAAATTTGGAATTAAGTGTGCCGTGGTGTGTACGCGGTTTTGAATTTGTTCACTCACCGCAATGGTTTCACCAAGGTCTGCGGTTAAGGTGTCTATAAAATTATAGAAACGAACTTTTCCTTGACCGGGCTCGCCAGCGTGAAAAGTACTGACAACGGGGAGCTTCATTGTTTTGGCGAGGAAGCGTCCCAGAATTCCAGATTTATAGCCATGGGTATGAASAAGTTTYGGTTTGTRCGATAGAGCTTTGRARAGTTGGTAWGCGCTGCCGSMTAAATATTSCCAAGGAATTTGSGCCTCATYTAATTTRTCGGTGAGCGGRTGSTYKCCATAYTTTTTTAAAAAKACAACACGCACCTTTCCCCARTGAACTTGCAAAGCACAGGCGAGATGRARAACGWGKGTTTCAATGCCRCCAATGTCTYTTGAGTCCAAAAGCAACCATGTCTCCTGACAAGTCTCGTGTGACATTTTATTCTCCGGGAAAATTTAAAGGGTTGCACTGCGCGCGTTTCATAATGACTCTCAAAATGAGAAGACGTCTCTAGCGGTAATACCGTTTGTCATTTTTAATGATGTTGAGTGTGCCGTTCCAAAAGTTCTGCACACAGGCATCAATGGCTCCGTCTCGACCAAGGGTGCGCACAAGACTCATTGCGAAATGGCGTTGATAGGAATGGTTTTTTGTCACAACGGTGTTACGTAACCTTTTCATAACAATCTCCTTTTTGAGCTCTTTTTAACTTAAAAGGTATTCGTCTTCAGTCTCGTCAATGGCTTCATCCACCAATGAAAAATTGTTCAAGACGGCCTGCAGGTTTGACTGGATAGAATTGTTTGTGCGCGTTGCGCTTGCGTAAGTTTCTTGAAAGTAGTTATCGATAAAAGATGTGGTTTCTCTGGAAAACATTGTTCTAACTCCGGTAAATTGAAAGGTAATCAATACACAGCAATTCATGTGCCAGTTTGGGTTAAGGCGTATTGTTTTTGCGGCGCCATCCGAATAAACTGGTCGCGATCACAGCGAATAGACCCGCTAGACCTGTGCCTAGCGTCGGTGCGGGTGCTGAATAGATTTCGATATTGGTSTCTTGCAAWGMYGTYGCTGGATCAGAGCGAACGATRAARACGGCATCRTTAAAATCATCATCGCTTCCRTAGCGGCGATCAAGGTCTTCRAAYCCCATGATGATTTCATTTTTTCCGGTGTCGGCAAACATCATGGCTGTATGGCGGCTGTTGCTGCTGGCCGTATCAAGAGTAGCCGTGGACAGGTTTTCCGGATTTAAGAAATCTAAGGAATAATAGGTGGCAGGATCACCAGCGGCCCCATCCCAGCCTTGAACTTCTGATCCGGTCCAAGCGTTGGCCATGACCAAAAACCCCATGGACGTTCCGGCTTGGAAAATATCGCCATCCTGCATTAAATAATCAGCACCAGACTGGGTGATGCTGCCACCACCCAAAACAGTTGTGTCCCCGGCCAGCAAGTTGCCACCAGCACCGACCTTAGATGCATTTGGAAAGACAAGGCCGGTGTTTACACCGTCCAGTGCGCCAAGTTCATTGATGGAAATGCGGCCGGAATTGTTGAGATCAATGTCGCCAAAGCTAAGGTTATCAAAAGCCCCTTGTGCATAATTGAAATAGCCCAAGCTGTTTTTATACCCAGCACCCTCATCAACAAATGTAATCGAAATTTGAGAGTCGAAACTGAGAAGTAAATTGGGGTCATAGGATGGGTTTAAAAATCCCTGATCAACGGCTTGGCGTTCGGGCAGGGCTTCTTGAACCGTGTTCAAAAGGTTTGGATTGAGCTCTAAATTAATAAGATTACTTGGCGTTTCCTCAATAGCTTGCGCGGCGTTGGGAATGAACGTGACCCAAATGGCAGAGCCTTGAATGAGCAGACCTAATGTAAGTTTTTGCATATCATTCACTCACTTATTTTGATCATTAAAAATTATGTTGAAGGCGAACGCGCAAGTTTTATGCCAAGCCCGCACTCACCAATCTCGGCGATGGACAAAACAACGGKGGATGGTGCGTTGCTTATGTTAAGCAGCCACAGGACATCATGACGTAGTCCGGCAAGCCAAAAATCAACGTTCGGAAACGTTGTGTAGGTGTCAGAAAATAATAAATAGAAATGTTGAGTTGGAGGGTGGCGTAAGGATTGGCTCAGCAGATCAGCACCTTCAGCATTGCGGGGCAGCGGCATGACGATTAACGCACCATCACACTTTAAATCTCGAAACACGGTGGCCTTGTAAGTCCCGTCTATGGTTAAGTCTCGTCCGTCATGGCGGGTCATTCCGGCTTTGTTCGCCATAGCGGCAAAAGTATTTACGGCGTTTTGTTCAGACGGTTTTGGTTTCATTAATCCTTTGCCTGAAATGCCCGCAATGGCCAAGACTAGGCACAGACACATGAGATACTTATCGCGTTGCATCGCGGCGCACGCCCCTCAGTGATATCAAAATCGTCACGGTGATCAACGTGACTTGAAATAATGTGCTGCCGATACCGTCATGAAAAAAATGGTAAGGAACTGGACCCACAGCCATAAACACCAAGCGCACGATATTAAGGCCAACAACAAATCCCGCGACAAACAGTCCGGCTATCGCTTGATGAATATCCATTGATGGTCTGTGGCTGCGGCTCAGTGTGAACCAGCCCAACAGGGCGATGGATAAATTTGTGTARGAMRTRCNSCCCGNSAAGNTGMGCNKSCGATGACCGCCCGGACCGATGACGATATTGCCAAGGCTGCTTGTGTCTGAAATAAACAGTTTCAAAAGTTGAGCCGTCATTATGGCGTCGGTGTCGAGCAAGGGGGTCGCAAACAGCTTTAAGAGGACTGCAGCCATGGGCTCTCTTGCAGCTGCAAAAATGATAATGGACAGTCCCGCCCTTACCCAAGGATCAGAAAAACGTGACAGGGCAAACATGGCCAGAGCTGTGGTAACCAGCCAGGCCAACGTGGAACTCGGAATTAATAAAACAAGCAGTACAACAATGAGGGCAGCCCAATCACGCGGCCCAACGATGTCGCGTGATTTTATAAGCAACAACTTAAGGCCAAGAGCAAAAGCCATGGGAATGACGAAGCCCAGGCCAAAGCCCCCCATCAGAGCCACTAACCAACCGTCTTCACGAATGAGCGCAAGGGCTGGGCGCAACACCGCGTTGAGGACCGCGAGGCTAAGGGCCGCACTGTAAAAATGGTGTCGAAGAATAATCATTCAGTATCCCTGTTCTTGAATAGTTTTAACTAAGCAAAATTGGGACCAGTTTGATGAGGTCTCATATTGGTGTTTTCAATCACCCTCTCGCGGGGCGTAACGCAACTTGTTTCTCAAAATGTAGAAACATGAAAAACCTCTCGTTGAATCCCTGCAAAACCAAGACGAACCCGGTCGTCCCCAAGTGGCAAGACATTTGCGTTTCCTTCTCCTGGGCACAATTATTTTTGGAGATCTTTAAAAATGAAAACATACTTAGTAACTGGCGGATGTGGATTTATTGGCTCACACCTTGTTGATGCTTTGTTAGAAAGGGGACATGCTGTTCGTGTTCTTGATAATTTATCAACAGGCAAACGTGCAAACCTAAATGCCTGTGCAGAAGTAATCATCGGCGACGTCGGCGATGAAAAAACGGTTCGACTTGCCATGAAGGACATGGATGGTTGTTTTCATTTGGCGGCCGTTGCATCGGTACGTCAATCTATTGAAGATTGGACGGGCACACACATCACTAATCTTACAGGGGCCATCAATGTCTTTAATGAGGCGCGGTGTTGTAACAACGGAAACGCCGTTAGCGTTGTCTATGCTTCATCGGCCGCCGTTTATGGTGACAATGCCGATATGCCTTTAGCTGAAAATGCTGCAACGCGTCCGCTTACGGCCTACGGAGCTGATAAATTAGGGTGTGAACAACATGCCCGCGTCGCCGGTTTGATCCATCAAGTGCCAACCATGGGGTTCCGTTTTTTTAATGTTTATGGGCCACGACAAGATTCTCAGTCGCCCTATTCTGGGGTGATCTCTATCTTTGCGGCTAACGTTCTGGCGGGTCAATCGGTCACTGTTTTTGGCGATGGTCAGCAAATTCGTGATTTTACTTATGTCTCGGATGTGGTCATGTTTTTGCTGAAGGGCATGGAACAAGCCACCTTGGCTGCCCCTGTTTTTAACGTGTGCACGGGGACTGGAACAAACATCATTCAGATTGCAAAATCCCTTGCGTCCGTAAATGGAACCGACGTTGATCTTGCTATGAAGCCAGTCCGTACAGGAGATATCCGCGTGTCGTTGGGCAATCCCGATCAGGCTCTGCAAAGTTTGGGCCTAAAGGCCAGTGTGTCTTTGGGTTCGGGATTGCGAGAAACGCTCCGTTTTTTAAAAGCTTCTGACATAGCCGCCGCTTAAGGAGAAAATGTGATGAGCCCGCAAAGCCCTCTTCGTTTTTTAGCAAGACAGTCCTTGCCAACGGTCATGCCCAAAGCTAACCCCATCCGCAAATTGTGGGCGCGCAATAGGAAAGTGATGGAAAGCCGTTGGCATCCACAAAACCTGAAAAATACACCCAGCCTGAAAGACCGCTTGTTTATAATTTTTGAAATTGGCTTAAAGGGAATTGGCTTGTTTGAACGGGGTAAACGCAATGCACTCGACCTTTATGTTCACGATATAGAAGTCACATTGCCAAACCTGCCAAAAGTATTGGATGGATACCGCATCCTGCACATAACAGATCCACACATCGATGCTTGTGAAGGTTTGGACCACAAGCTCGCTTCTATCGTCCGTGATGTAAAAGCTGACCTGTGCGTACTGACAGGAGATTACCGTGAAGCCATGTATGGAGCATGTGATGAGGCCATGACGAAGATGGCTCAAGTTATTGAGCGCCTTAATTATCCTGATGGTGTCTACGCGGTTCTTGGCAATCATGACAGTCAGGAAATGGTGCCTCACTTTGAAGACATGGACGTGCGTGTGCTGGTCAATGAAAGCGATGTTGTTAAAACTCGTGGGGAACACATCATCCTGACGGGTACGGATGATGTTCATGACTATTTTACCGCTAATGCTCCGCTTGCCCTTAAGGCGGCTCCTGATGGTTTTAAAATCGCCCTTATCCATTCCCCTGAACTTGCGGGGGTGGCTGCTGAACATGGGTTTAGCTTGTATCTGTGTGGTCATACGCACGGCGGGCAAATTTGTCTTCCAGGTGGGCGTCCCATTTTAACACACTTGAACTGCCACAAAGATTTATCAAATGGCTTATGGAASSTTGGYAWAATGTTGGGSTACACCAGYCCKGGKGCCGGAACRTCSGTGATGCCTGTGCGRTTTTWYAAACGTCCAGAAATCACACGCTTTACGTTGCGCTTTCAAGAACAGTGATTTTTTAGAAAATCTTTCAAAGCCTTAAAGGCATCAATCTGAGCACTTTTAAGTTCAGAAATATTTGCGAAGGCTTGTTCTGTTTTTCCCTTTTCGCACAGGTCTTCAATGTCACGTGAAATGGTCTGAAATTGCAGCGCTCCAAACATACCAGAAGAGCTCCCCATTGTGTGACACTCTGCTTTTAAAATATCACTGTTTTTTGAGGCTTCGGCTTGGGATACACGTTCCATTCGTTCTTCAATATCTTTGAAAAAAGTGTTCAAGAAACTAGGTAACATGGATAAATTCGTTTCTTCAGCGAGTTCCATAAGAACGTTCGTGTCGAGGATTTGACGCTCAGGTTCTGTTTGGGTGACGCCATCATCGGGTAAGGACGGGGGCGTTGATTCCGGCCACTGTCGGTCATGAATCCAACGATCCAGTACGGTAAGAATATCTTTTTTGCTCGCGGGTTTTGGAATGAAGTCATTCATACCAACGGCAAAGAATTTTTCTTTGTCTTGCTGCATTGCGTGTGCGGTCATGGCGATGATTGGAATATTTGCTTTTCGAGATTGGAAAGATCGAATTTTGGCGGTCGCATGCAGGCCGTCCATTTCAGGCATGGATACATCCATTAACACCACATCATAAGGCAAATCATTAACGGCCTTGACGGCTTCTGCTCCGTTCGAGACGACGTCAATATGGTAGCCAACTTTTTTAAGCATCGTTTTTGTCACCAATTGATTTGCCGAATTATCTTCGGCCAGAAGGATGCGAATGGGTTTATCTCTGTGGGTTAGGCTTGGGGAAAACTGTATCTTAGATTTCTTAGGGCGGGCTTTATTTTTAAGGGTGTCAGTTTGTCGTTCCAATTCCACATCGAACCAAAATGTACTTCCTTTTCCAGCCTCACTTTCAAAACCAATTTCACCATTCATTTTTTTGACCAGTTTGGTGGAAATTGCCAAGCCAAGTCCCGTTCCTTCATGACGCCGAGAATAGGAAGGATCAACCATGGTGAATTCATCAAAGATTCCGTCTTGCTGGTCCTTTGCAATGCCCATGCCTGTATCGATAATATCGAAACGAATATGAGCCATACGTGGCGTTTTTGAGGGGGAAGAAAGCAATATTTTGACTCCACCAACATTGGTGAACTTAACGGCGTTGCTGACAAGATTGAGCAGAACTTGGCGAATACGTCCGGGGTCCCCGATGACGGCGTCGGGGACGTTGTTATCAACGTGTAATTCTAATGAGATGTTTTTGTCTTGTGCGCGTTGTTCAATGATGTCGCATACGCCTTCGGCTACGTCAGTGATTGAAATTTTCATAATCTCAAAATCGAGTTTTCCGGCTTCGATTTTGGAAAAGTCCAAAATGTCATTAATGATTTCAAGAAGAGCTTCACCCGCTTGCCGGCCCGTCACAACATAGGTTGCCTGTTCATCATTCAGCGTGGTGTCCTTTAGCAATCCCAACACGCCAAGAACACCATTAATCGGTGTGCGAATTTCATGGCTCATCATGGCTAAAAAATCTGCCTTAGCGCCATTGGCCGTTTCGGCCTGATCTTTTTGAATGGCGTACTCTTCGGCTAAGGCAATGGCTTCTGTGGTTTTGTCTTCAAGCAAGCGACGCGACACTTGTAGTTCGTTCACCGTGAGCGTCTGTTGTTCCAATGTTTCAGCAAGAAGCCTTACAGAATCAAGCAAGGCATTAAGTTCTTCGGCGACATAGCTGGGCAAATCAACGTCTTTTTGCAGGTTTCCTTTTGATAGATCGTTGAGTTGTTTGCGAATGCGTGTGATTGGGCGCAACATCAAAATATACATCATTAAAATCATGAGAACGGAAACTACTAAAATAGCACCTGTTGTATACATGCGTGCCAAAAGCACATGTGCGGCGACGCTTTCTCTGTTGCCGCTGATATTCCAATCAATCGTAATCTTGCCGAACGTTTCCCCCTCAAAGGTGATGTCGCTTGAAAAGGTGCTTATTTCGCTGAGGTTGGGGTGGTCTGGATGGCTCCACATTGCAAGAGTGTCGCCATTTTCATTTTTAATGGTCAAAGCATGAATGTCTAAGATATTTGCGCCAGCTTGGCTAATGATTGTGTCCAAGAGAGGGCTGTCTTCGGTAATCACGGCATCAATCGACACAGATGATAATAGGGCCGTGGTTTCAATGTGACGCTCTTCTATTTCTTTGAGCATATTGCGTGTTTCAATTCCACGCACTAATTCTCCGGCTAGAAAACCAACGACAAGAACGGCAAAAAACAACGCCAAGAGAGCCTGGGTGGTTAAACGTAAGCGGTGGGTGTTGTTATCTTTGTCCGTGTTAAAGAGTGTCATTTAGATATTCACTTAAAGAAAATTGAATTGTTGATTATGGATTTTTTGATGACGGCATAGTCGCTATCGCGGCCTTCAACAAATCCATCTTTTTTAAGGATTTTTAAGGCCTCGTGATCTTTGAGTTCGAGCAACGATGTGCGTATGGCATCGATAACATGTTGAGAAAGGCCGCTCCGCGCTAACCAAGGTTTTGTTACATTTAAAAAGGAGGCAATCGATCGGATGGGAGTGCCGCCCGCAACCAGTTTGTTAAAGGTGCTTTCTTTCAAGGCCCCTGCATCAAATTGTTTGAGACCGACGGATGTTCCGACCCTGTCATGTCGTCCCAAGTATTTGAAAGATTTTAGGTCCCGAGCAGACACCCCGTGTTCTAAAAGATAAGACTGAGATAAATAGCGTCCGATGGTCGAACGCTCGTCTCCAAATGCGAATGTTTTGCTCTTTAATTGTGAAACATTCGTGATCTGGCTATCTGTCGGGACGCAAATGATACCCTTAAAAGTCTTTTTACCTTTTTTACTTTCTATGGCTAAAATTTCAATGTTGGGGGCTTGTTGTTTGGCAAGGACATAAGATGCTGGGCCAAAGCGAGCAAAGTCGACACGACCAGTCACAAGGGCCTGAATACCTTTTTCATATGTCGCAGAAACGTGCGWTTTTATCGTAACGGGTTGCCTAAGTTTTTTGGTCAGGCTGGCTTCGAGAACTCTAAGAACAGGTTTAAATTGGCGCACGACTTCTGTGGGTTTATCAGAGGCGTAAATTCCGAAATCTAAGGAGACATCAGCATATGCGGGTGCACTGACAAGGGTGCCAATACCGAGCGTCATCAAGAGAAGTGATAATCGAGCATAAAACCTGTTCATAACGATATTTCCCTAAAATTGTTGTCTTATATCTTATCCATGGCTAGACGCAGACGTTTGCTCAATTCTTTCAAGCTTATGGGCTTTGTGAAATAACCTGTTGCTCCAGCCGCTAGGGCGACTTCCATGTCATCCATTTTTCCTCGTCCGGTCAGCATGAAAATGGGCGTGTCTTTAAAAACTCTATGAGTCCGGATTTCTTTTAAAGCTTCCAAGCCGCTCATTTTGGGCATCATCCAATCTAAAAGAATGAAATCGGGCAAAACGTCTAAGGCCTTCTCTATGCCTTCATCTCCATCAGAGGCTTGGAAAACCTCATAATTGTCCGTGGATGCTAACCTGGCACTCACGACATTTCGCACATTCACGTCATCATCGATAATCAAACACTTCATCTGTGTTGAAGGTTTTGAAAAGTCTGAGGTTTTTCTTCCAAATAAAGACACAATAAGAATTCCAAATAATAAAAAATGAACGATCACTTTATGATCAATATATTGATACTGAGAGGGGTATATTGCAACTCATTTTCAACAAAACATACCGTCATCCTATAATCCTTATTTTACAAAATGGAGGGCTTTGCGGATGATGGATTGGGCTCTGCGCTTGGGAATGGTCTGTAATTGTAAGTTGCCCTTTGGTGTGTGTGTGGACGTATGATGAATGACTTTATTAAATTGATAACTATGCAAGCGAATGCTGGTTTGCCTGTACGGTAACCCTGAAAACACCCGAAACGTTGCGGTTTGATGTCGATCCATCACGATTTCCCGCGCGATCAGAGGATCTACAATTCCGTCTTCAAAAACAGATATATGCACGCGTTTTTTCCACATATCGCCTAAATTAAGCACTTTATAAATAATATACGATCCAACACAGCGGCTGGTTATGCGAACACGGATCATATCAAAATGTTCGTTAAGGCTGTTTGGTTTTACATGGCCAAGTTGATAAAACGCGACAAACTTATCCGCCACGACAGGGGGGGAATACAACACCATCACGGTAAATATAAAAATCCACAAACTGCACCGCAAATTGACCATCAATATGCAACTTTCGTCTCAATGTGTACAAAAAGGACTTATAAAAAGCCCGACATTGAAGACGTCGCAATTTTGATGCCAGCTAAATACAGCATAGATATGCTACATCTATGCGTCGACAAAAGTGTCCATACTGGCTCTAAAAATGTAAATTACGCAAAAAAAAGAGCATAAAATCCCACGCCTTTCCGCCCCAGATGTTAGGATTGTTTGAGACTTTAAAGAGAGGCGATCTGACGACACTACAACAAAAACGACGACATTTGGCTATGGGCTTAAAAATGGTTCTTGGCGTTGAAAAACAGTGAACTACTCCCCATTGATCGGACAGATCATTCACTAATTTAAGCTATAATCATGTCCTCTGGTCGGTCCCGGTTATAAAATTTAATCCATTTTCCGATGCCT
>NVTL01000067.1 GCA_002401565.1 Rhodospirillaceae bacterium | reverse complement strand
TCGTATCTTTACTACGCTCGTCGATCCTATTTCGCCCCCCTAGAAGTAATGGTGGAGGCGCCGGGTACCGCCCCCGGGTCCGAAACGCTTATTCCATACAACGTTTATCGTCATAGTCAGTTGCCTGACCCTTTCAATATAAGCCGCTTAGCCCAGCTTTGCAAAAGGTTGCGAAACTATTTTCGAAATAAGGAAAATTGATGATCTTATGTTATGATCTGCAGACGAATCGTTTGAGCGATTCTGAACGCTAAAAAGCCAATTTTGGGGGGCACCGTACCGATGGCCGATATCTTTATTGTTGATGACCAAGGCCCGGAAGCCACGGCAATGTTGCAGGCCTTGTATTCCCGATCTGGTGAAAGTGCGCGCACCCATTTAAAAATGGTCCAAGACCGTGGCTCGGCCAAATTCATGGCGAGTTATTATGTGGGCTATGGCCATGCGTCGATTGGTGATTGCGGCACCACCACTTTATTTGTCGAAGGCTTGTCGATTCTCGCCTGCAAAGCGTTGCAGGATAATCCGCTGTACAGCGGTCAGGAAAGTTCCACCCGTTATATTGATTTTTCCAAACAAGCCATCATCGACCCCATCAATACCCCCGAAAGTCAGGCGATCTTGGGTAAATGGATGGACTTTTATTTGTCCAGCCTTGAACCCTTGGACGCGTATCTCAAACAAAAGTTTCCGTTGGGTGAAGGCGAAAAGGAACGAGTCTGGACGACCGCCATTGGGGCCCGTGGCTTTGATATTTTGCGCGGGTTTTTGCCCGCGGGTATCACGTCACAATTGGCATGGTCCAGCAACATGCGCCAAGCCGCCGATAAATTGCACCTGATGCGTCATCATCCGCTGGCCGAAGTGCGAGATATTGCCGAAGGTTGCTTGGATGTTTTGCGTGAAAAATATCCCAGCAGTTTTGGGCATAAAGATTATGAAGCCACAGAGGCTTATTTGGCTAAAACGGCTGCAAAAAACAATTATTTGGACAACAGCTTTTTCCCAAGCGATCAACCCGATCTGGAATTTTCCAGCACCGTAAGCAATCAAGCGTTAGAATCGGCCGAACTTGACGTGATCAATGGTCGACCCGCGCGCACCAATTTGCCGCGATATTTGGACAGTTATGGGCAATACACCTGTACTTTTGATTTAGATTACGGATCGTATCGAGATTTACAACGCCACAGAAACGGCATTTGCCGGATTCCATTGTTGACGGGCGAACGCGGCTTTCATGATTGGTACTTAGATGAATTGCCCGAAGGCCTGCGAAGCAAGGCTAAAATCTTGGTTAAAGCGCTGTATAATGACATTGAATCCTTGGAGGCAGCGGCCGAAGACAAGCAGTATTTGTATCCATTGGGCGCAAAAGTGCGTTGTCAGACCGTTTATTCCCTGCCACAGATGATTTATGTGATCGAATTGCGCTCGCAAAATACGGTGCATTCGACGCTCCGTGACATCATGCATTGGATGCATGATGAAATGAAAAAGCTTCATCCACAATTGACCTTGCACACAGATTTAGAACCATCCAAGTTTGATGTAAAGCGTGGAACACAAACGATTACCAAACGATAAAGCGTATAATCACACATTAAATAATGATCGTTTAATCAGATTGGGGGATTGTCTTTTAGGGTGAGGCAGTGCATTTTAAAGTTGTAGCTAGAAAGGAAGTTATATTTACTTTGCGTGATGTACGTCCCTTCTTAGACTTAAAGCATTTAATATTAAGGGAAGTCCTTCGATGTCGTACAATGCCACACGGAAACTCTTTTCCGCGGAACGTAACCTGTTAATCCAACGCGGTATCGAGCCTGATGCGTATTTGAATTCAGGTTTTGGTTCAAGTTCGGGTTCTGGTTCTGGTTCAAATAACGCAGAAGTTCTGGCTTCGCTTAATGAAATCAAAGAACTGATTAAGGAATCGACGGCGGCTTCGAACGCTGCGGCCGAGGCTGCGGCAAAAGCGACGCCTGGATCTGCGGATGAAGAGGCCGAAATCAACCTTCCCGAAATGTCCGTTTTGCGTGGCCAGCTGAAAGAACTTAAAGAAAGCATCGACAAGACCAAATCTGAAATTGCCGCTCTGCATAAACCCGCCGACGGGGAAGACGATCGTTTCGTGACGGCGGCCATGGAATTGGACGCCATTGTCAAAGCCACCGAAGTCGCCACCAATAATATTTTGGGCTCGGCCGAAGAAATTGATGATTGGGCACGTGCGATTAAAGAACGCATCGATGACGTTAAATCACACGATCACCTAGATAGCATTTCCGGGGCCGTGATCAATATTTTTGAAAACTGTAACTTCCAAGATATTACCGGGCAACGTACCAGTAAAGTGGTGAAAACCATTAACTTCTTAGAAGAACGCATCCTCACCATGATTAATATTTGGGGTGAAGAAGAATTCGAAGGCATTGAATTGCCCGAAGATCTGCGCAGTGAAGATGAAAAACTTCTTTCTGGGCCTCAATTGGAAGGCGCCGGCATTTCTCAAAACGATATCGATTCTCTTTTCGACTGACCTTAAAAATTTAAAGGTCAGCCGAAAAGAATAATCGTTAGTTTAGCGTGCTTTAAGATAGTTCAGCATTGTGTCCGCATCAGATACTTCGAATGGATCTGAGGGAGCGTTATCTTGAAACCCATCTTCTGAGAACATTTTTGTGATCTCGCCATTTTCCACGTGCATGGAATAACGCCAAGAGCGCATGCCAAAGCCCAAGTTGGATTTATCAACCAACATGCCCATTTTGCGGGTGAAATCTGCGTTGCCGTCGGGCAACAAGAATACGTTTTTGGCTTTTTGCGACAAACCCCATTGGTACATCACAAACGCATCGTTTACAGAAAGACAGACAACAGCGTCAACGCCTTGGGCTTTAAAGTCATCATAGAGTTCTTCAAAACGGGGCAGGTGGCTGGTGGAACACGTTGGGGTGAACGCGCCGGGCAGAGAGAAAACCACAACGTTTTTGCCTTTAAAGACGTCATCGCTGCTGAGATCTTTCCAATCAAAAGGATTGTCGCCGCCAATAGATTCGTCACGAACGCGAGTTTTGAAAACTGTATTTGGAACACGGGTCATTTTTTATTTTACTCCAGTGGGGGGATAGGGTTTTTGTTTTTTTATACTTAATTAGAATCCTGAGACAGATATAGTCTAGTTTAGAATTATTACAATAGTCAAAATAACATTTTTCTAATATATAAAAAGAAGCTACCATCAACCTTAATCCGAAGGTGGTATTTGTCCACCAGTTGATCAATTTGAAGGAGATTATCATGCGTATTTTGGGCTTTTTTACGGCTATTGCCCTGTTTACTCTATCTGCGGTTCCGGCTCAAGCCTTTGAAGGCTATCCGGCACAATTAACAAACCAATTTGTGTCTTGGTGTTCCACATCACAAAACCAGCCACAGACCGTGTGTTCGTGTGCGGTTGATCAAGCTGCTGTACAAATTCCGGCGGCGAGCTTGGTCGTGTTCTTAAATGCAGCCGAAGGCACAGGCATGGCAGCGGTTTCAAAAGGGGCGGGGGTAACGGCTTTGCAAATCGTCACATCCTGTGCCGCCAGCAGTGGCGGAACAACCGGAGCCGCARYYGGMGCCGSGGTKGGCGCYGCAGTSGGRGCCGCAACMGGAATGMTGGGCGGATTTGGGAAMTAGNNCNTRANNMTWRYTAAATYAAGAAGTCCGACGATTCTTCGATGAATTTCGCATATTTGCGATCTTCATTGAGGATATGGAAGACGATCCACGACAGGAAGAAATTATGAAATTCCTGACAGGAAATGGTTTTGCCTTTGTTGAGGCGCGAGGCAATTTCTTCGATTTCTGAAATCAGTTTTGTGTGAAAGCCGCTATGGGCCTCTAAATCTGGATAGATTTCTTCGTTCAACAGCTCTTCTTCGAGCGCAAAGTGTTGTTTGCTGGACTCCAATAGGGTGTCCATGGCCTGAGTGATGGCGGGGCGGCCTGCGTTGGTGTTGAGGCATTTTAAGACGCCATTGGCCAGCTGGAACAGCTTTTTGTGCTGGTCATCCATATCTGGAATGCCGATCAGGAATTCATCCAACCATTCCAATGTATGGTAGCTGCCCAACGAATTGATGACCATTTTGTTGACGCGGCGTTGATAGTTTTCCAAAAGTTTCCACCGCGCCACGGGGACTTTTGCGACCTGTGCTGCGTTGATTTTCAAAAGCACCACATCGCCACGGGCCACCGCATGATAAACCGGGTGAACGCCAAACAAGACAAACGTTTCGCCAAAAAAGTTAAACCGGGACAGTTCTTCTTTGACTTGCCCGTTTAACACCAGATCAACCTGGCCTTCTTGGATCAGGTACAGACATTGCTCGCCTTCCCAATCGATGTTGTGGCCATCGTTCAGGTGAACCGTTTTGGACGCTTCAATCAATTTCAACAAAACACTTCTGGTCATGTTGTCATTAAAAACACAGGTTTTTTGTAAAAAATCTCGCAACGGAACACGGGCTTGAATATCGGCTGTAAGGCTTTGGCTTTGGGCAAACTTTTTAAACGGTGCAGCGGGGATGTGCAGAGTTGTTACAAAACTGATGGCGCGAAAGGTTTCACGCAGGGGCGTGCCTTCGATTGCACTCAGTTCCCCTATAATTGCGCCGGATGGCATCTGTGCATGGGTTGCGGTGTCCGATCCCAAACGTTCAACTTGACCACTTAACAAGATAATCGCGCGATCGCACACGGTGCCTTCTTTGCACAAAAAGGATTCCGGATTGTATTTAACAATAGGGCCATTCAGCAACGATTGCAGGGTGTAGGGGGCAATGTCTGGGAAATACATTTTTAAAAGCCGTGCGGCTTTTTTGTAAATGTAATCTTGCTGGCCTTCGATCAAAACATCCATGATGCCAAACGGAGCCCCGGCGCCAATTTTCCGTTCGCTTGGTGTCAGCGGTGTGGCGCGGTGGGCGAGAATGATTTTTTCACTGGGATCTTGGGCAAAATCGGTGGCTTCACCGTGGATTAAGCCGCCGCCCACATCGATTTTTTTAATATCGGCCGTGCGCTGATAACTGGCCTTAACATCATCATACATGGCTTGGCTGATGCCGGGCGCGTTGTCGTCATCGGTGATCATGTTTTTCAGCACAGATAACGAGACGATATCGGCCATGTGGGCATACGTTTTATAGCCGCCCTCGGCGATGGATCTGAAGATCAAACAGGTATTTTCAACCGGATGCGGCGAAAATATCGGCATGACTTCCAAACCAACGATGTCATTCCATTGACCTTCGATCAGGGTGTGGAAATTCATGAAGTTGTTAAATTCGCTTTCATGAACGCCCATCAAAGCCGACAGTTTTTTCATGGCCGAAGCCCGCACGGGCAAGGTTGAATAAAACTTTAAAGGTCTGTCCGCGCGCATCAATGTGGTGATGCCGGCAAAATGATCGTCGTGGGCGTGGGTCAAAAAGACTCCGGCGACTTCGGAAATATTAATGCCCAACGACATCAACGTATTGCCAATATTCGGTCCGGCATCGATTAAATAAATCAGGCCTTGGTACATGAGGATGCTGGCCATGGATGGACGATTGCAATCCCATCCATCGCCATCGCCGGAATGGATCACCGCAAAATATTCTCGGTTTAAGGCATGATAGCCCAAATGATAGGGGGGCTCATAGCTTTCGCCCGGCCCTAAGTTCAGGTCGACCTCAACGGATTCCCCATTGTGCGAAATTTCAAATACGTTTGACCGAATGCGGTGGATATAAACGTTGTCGCGAATTTCGATTTTTTCGCCTTCGACAATACAGGCGTCCAAGAAATCACGTGGCGATTTGATTTCGCCAAAGGCAAATTTAAGCTTCAACCGCATCAATTCCCGCGCGCGTTCGATGCCGACCCCGGCTTCGAACAGTTCTTCTTCGCTGATCAGACCGTAATTACCGCGAAAGATATAATCCATCTGGGTACGGACCTGACTTTCAGAGCCGATCAGCAGGGGATGAACGCCTGTATTGTTGGGGTGTCCGGGAATAATCATGCCTTGGCGATAGAGCATTTGCAAAACGGGGAATTCGCTAACGTTGGCGAAACTTCCGTCTTGGGTCGATACGTCGGATAGCAAAATTGCAGTGGGACCCGATTCAAACGTTACACCGTTTTCTTCGACTTCATGAATAAAGCCTTGGCGAATCAGGTGTTTAACGCTGTCTTCGGGCGAGCCGCACAAAATGCGCAACTCGGTATCGGGAATTTCCACCCAATACATCCCATTTGCAATTTTAACTTTCCGTATGCTCATGATTATCGAATCAATATCAATGTTTCAAAGTGTTGGCCTATACGAAGACCGCCAAAGTAGTACACTGATATTTGAGCATGTATGGCTTTATCCAGCAAGCCAGCAGTTACATAACAATCTTAGGAGCCTTTGCTGCTTTGTCTTCTAAAACGGCTTCTGCTTTAGCCCAAACTTGCTTGGCAATGGCCTTGTACGCTTTGGCAAGGTCACTATCTGGGCTTTGGTCCACAATTGGATGTCCACTATCAGACGTTTCGCGGATTTTAATATCCAACGGAATTTCGCCCAAGAAATCGACACCCAATTCTTTCGCTTCGTCTTTGGCACCGCCATGGCTGAAGATGTTGGTGTGTTCACCGCAATGTGGACATTTGAAATAGCTCATGTTTTCAACGATACCCAAAACAGGCACGTCCACTTGACGGAACATGTTGAGGCCTTTGCGGGCATCCAACAAAGCAATGTCTTGGGGTGTGGAAACAATTACGGCACCTGTTAAAGGAACCTGTTGAGAAATGGTCAATTGAGCATCGCCGGTGCCGGGTGGCATATCGATCAGCAACAAATCAAGTTCACCCCAAGCAACATCGCGCATCATTTGCGTCAATGCGGTTTGCACCATGGGGCCACGCCAGATAACAGGGGCGTCTTCTTCGACCAAAAAGCCCATGGACATACATTTGATGCCGTGACCTTCTTTGGCGTCCAAAAGCTTGCCGTCGCTGGATGTGGGTTCGCCCGTGATGCCCAACATGCGGGGCATGGATGGACCATAAATATCGGCGTCCAAAAGCCCAACTTTCAGGCCTTGGTCGCGCAAAGCTAAGGCCAAGTTGACGGTGGTGGTTGATTTGCCAACGCCGCCTTTACCAGACGCCACGGCGATAATGGCTTTAACACCTTCCAAAAGGGGAACTTCAGGAAGAGGCTCTGGGACAACATCGTCCGGGTGAGCGTGGGATTCTGTTTCTGCCGTCAAGACAACGGTCGCCGACAATACGCCATCTAGGGCATGAATTGTATTTTCGGCTTCTTTGCGCAGGGGCTCAGCTTGAGCCCCAACGGATGCATCAACCGTAATCGAAAACAGAACGTGTCCGTCTTTGATTTGCAGGCCTTGCACCATATTTTGTTCGACAATACTCTTATCACCGTCCATGACGGTTGAAAGAGCTTCCATAATTTTTTCTTCGGTAACGAGTGACATACTTGCAATCTCCAAAAATGAGCAGATATCTAAAAAATAAACCAATTGCTTATCATTGCACGGTGAAGCAGGCTGGCTTATATAGTTGTGTAGGTGTTTAGCTCTGTTGAGAACTTATATAAGGGCTCATAGTAGAAAAACAAAATATAAATGGTGTTTTGAGGAAAAAACCTTAAAAAACCCAACGAAACATTGGATCTGAAGGAAACAACACGGATGTCATGGAAACCTCAAGGCGGTAGCGGTGGACCATGGGGCGGCAGCGGTGGCGGCAATGGCCCTACTGGTGGCGGCTCTCAACCCCCCGATATCGAAGAAATGCTTCGGCGTTCTCAAGATAATTTTAAAAACATGCTTCCCGGTGGGCTCGGTTCCGGCCGCGCCATTAGCTTGGCCCTGCTTGCGGTTTTTGCGCTTTGGATGTTCAGCGGTGTGTATCGTGTCGATGCCGGTCACCAAGGTGTGGTCAAATTCTTTGGCGAACACAAACCGTTTGAAGACAAAGGACCGGGTCTGCATTGGTATTACCCCTCTCCTATCGGTGAAGTGATCACCGAAAACATCGAAGCCATTCGCCGTATTGACGTTGGTTTTCGGGGTGAAGTGCAAACGCAAGGTTTCAATCGTGGCCTGACGCCGGCGCGTGATGTCTTGGCGGAAAGCTTGATGCTGACCAATGACCAAAACATCATTGATGTTCAATTTTCGATTCAGTGGAAAATCAAGGATGCGGGCGAATATTTGTTCAACATTCGTGATCCCGAAGGCACCATTAAAGTTGTGGCCGAAAGCGCCATGCGGGAAGTGATTGGTCAAACCAAGCTTGAAAAAGCCATGACCTCAGATCGTGAATTGGTTCAAAACAAAACACGTGAATCTGTGCAAAGAATTTTGGATGATTTGAAAGCGGGCATTCTGATTAAGCAGGTACAGTTGTTGAAAACCGATCCGCCGGCTCAGGTTATTGACTCCTTTAACGATGTTCAATCGGCGCGCCAAGATTTGGATCGCAAAAAGAACGAAGCCGAAGCTTATGCAAACAAAATTGTGCCCACAGCCGAAGGTCAAGCCGCACAGTTGGTGCAACAGGCCGAAGCTTACAAAGAGCAAGTGAGCAAGCAAGCCGAAGGTGAAGCCAAACGGTTCTTGTCGGTGTATGAAAGTTATAAAGTGGCCAAAGATGTGACAACACAACGTCTATATCTGGAAGCCATGGAAGAAATCATGAGAAACTCTAATAAAGTGATCATCGATCAAAAAAGCGGCAGCGGTGTTGTTCCTTACCTAGCGCTTCCCGAACTCAATAAAAAGACGGGAGCCCAATAATGAGTAAAGCAGTCGTCATTCTTGGCGCCCTTGCCGTTATCGGCACGGTCGTCGGATCAGCCTCCACCTTTACGGTTGATCAAACCGAACAAGCCATGGTTATGCAGTTTGGTAAACCTCAACGCCAAGTCAGTGAAGCTGGTCTTCATTTCAAAATGCCGTTTGTGCAAGACGTGGTGAAATATGACAATCGTGTGTTGGATCTTGATCCTCCACCGGACCGCGTTATTTTGAATGATCAAAAACGGATTAATGTGGATGCGTTCGCGCGTTATCGCATTGTTGATCCGTTGCGTTTTTTCCAAGCCCTGCGCACCGAAGCTCGTTTTCGCAGTCAAGTTGGCCAAATTTTGAACTCTTCGGTTCGAAACTCTATGGCGCGCAACAGCCTTAACGATTTGTTGTCTGAAAAACGTCAGGCCATCATGTTGGAAATCAAAGAACGCTTGGCCAGTGAAACCAAGGATTACGGCATCGAAATTTTGGATGTTCGTATCGTGCGTACCGATTTGCCCCCTGAAATTTCGCAAAACGTTTACAATCGTATGCGGTCTGAACGGGTAAAAGAAGCCAATCAGTTGCGTGCGGATGGTGATAAAGCCAAGTTGGAAATCACCTCTCGTGCCGATCGTGACAAGGTCGTGATCTTAGCCGAAGCCCAACGCAAAGCACAAATTTTGCGGGGTCAAGGCGACGGAGAACGCAACCGTGTTTTGGGTGCCGCTTATGGCAAAGACCCAGAATTCTTCGCGTTCTATCGGTCTATGACCGCCTATCGGTCAGCCTTTGGACGGGGCGATACCAATTTGGTGCTTTCCCCTGACAGTGACTTCTTCCGTTATTTTAACGACCCAACTGGGGCGAGAAAATAACTGAACTTGTCAGCTTAAATATTGAAACATACCGGTCCTTAAAAGGCCGGTATGTTTTTTTGTAAAGGTCTCTAAAGTATGAATGATCTGATCGCGGCCTTTGGTTTGGTTTTGGTTCTGGAAGGCCTGTTGTATGCCATGTTTCCGACCTTTATGCGAAATGCCATGGCCCAGATGCTGGCGTTGGGCGAAGGTCAATTGCGGACCACAGCCTTGGTCATGGCGAGCATCGGCATGGTGATTGTTTGGGGCGTGCGCGGATAAAACGCATTTCTGCCATAGTTATTCCGCAATTAACGCTTATCTGTATAACTATAGTATTTGGTAATTTGAAAAGATTGATAAAAAAATGTATGTAAATTTGAATGCACGTCGTTTGTTGGTCCTGCCGTTGATGATGGTTTTTACCGTCGCTTTGTTTGCAACGTCTTCTGCCTCTGCGCGGGGGGCTCCGGAAAGTTTTGCCGATTTGGCCGAAGATCTTCTTCCGGCGGTGGTGAATATTTCCACCACACAAGTGATTGAAAGCAGCGGCGGCGGTGGCAGCCAGCCGAACATGCCGCAATTTCCTCCGGGCTCACCGTTCGAAGATTTTTTCAAAGATTTTTTTGATAAAAACGGCCAAGGCAACGGCAAAGGTCAAAAGTCTAAAAAACGTAAAGCAACGTCTTTGGGTTCAGGCTTTATCATTGATTACCGTAAAAACGGCGACGCTTACGTGGTCACCAATAATCACGTGATCCAAGACGCCGACGAAGTATTTGTGTTATTGCATGACGATACCCGTATGAAAGCCACCGTGGTGGGCCGCGATACCAAAACGGATTTGGCGGTCTTAAAAGTACATACAGATCGCAAGCTTCCGTCGGTTTCGTTTGGCGATTCAAAAAAGACCCGCGTTGGCGATTGGGTGTTGGCCATTGGCAATCCGTTTGGATTGGGTGGCACGGTCACGGCGGGTATCGTATCGGCGCGTGGTCGCGACATTAACGCCGGACCTTATGATGATTTCATTCAAACCGATGCGTCGATCAACCGGGGCAATTCTGGTGGGCCGATGTTCAATATGGATGGTGATGTGGTCGGCATCAATACCGCAATCTTTTCCCCCACGGGCGGCAGTGTCGGCATTGGTTTTGCCATCCCCAGTTCCACGGCGGCCCCGGTTATTCGTCAATTGATCAACAACGGTCAGGTGCAGCGCGGTTGGTTGGGCGTACACATTCAAGTGGTCACCAAATCCATCGCCGAAGCCTTGGGCTTGGAAAAAACCGAAGGCGCCTTGGTCGCCAGCGTTGTTGACGGTGGTCCAGCGGATCATGCCGGATTATTGGCACGGGACGTGATCTTAGAATTTGATGGCAAGCGTGTCACCGAAATGCGCAAATTACCGCGTATCGTCGCCGCCACCGAAGTCGGCCGCAGTGTTAAGGTCAAAGTTTGGCGTGACGGTTCAATGGCGACCTTAAAAGTCACCATTGAAAAGCTTGATGATGATGAAACGCTTGTTGCGGCGAAGAAAGAAGCTCCGAAATCTTCGACCAATACACTCGAAACGCTATCTGAATTAGGCTTAACCTTAACCCAAATTACACAAGAAATTCGCGATCGATTTGAACTTCCCGCCGAAGTCGAAGGCGTAATCGTTGCGGACGTTGATCGCAACGGTCCAGCCTTTGAAGAAGGCATACGTCCCGGTGACGTGGTGGCTGAAATCAGCCAGCAAAAAATCAGTACGCCATTAGAAGCCAAACGTCTGGTCAAAGAGGCCGTGACTGAGGGCAAACGGTCGGTATTGTTGTTGATCGAAGGCCAGTCGGGTTTCCGTTTTGTGGCGGTGCGTTTGAAGTAACGATTTCGCACAAACAAATCTCTAAAACTTAGGCCCCGTTCAAAATTTGGACGGGGCCTAAGTACGTCTGTTTGGGAACGTGAAGGCTAACAACGGCTTTTGAGCGTTGGGTGTAACGCCTTAAATCTTAAGCGTCGTCGTCGGCCATGATATATGCGTTTTTGCCGCTGCCTTTGACTTTGTACATGGCACTGTCAGCCTTTTTCAGAACACCTTCGGCGGTGTCGGCGTTGTCGGGGTAAAAGGCAATGCCGATGCTGGCCCCGACCTTGGCTTTGATGCCATCGAAATTCATGGGCTCAGCCAATTTGGAAATGATTTTTTCGGCGATCAGTCCGGCTGCATCCTTGGTTTCTAAATCGGTGAGCAAGACAACAAATTCATCACCGCCAAAACGAGCCGCGGTATCTGTTTCGCGCACCGAAGAACGAAGCCGATCCGCAACAGATTTCAAAACCTCATCCCCAATATCATGCCCAAGGCTATCATTGATGGGCTTAAATCCATCCAAATCGATAAACAATATGGCGTATTTTTTTGCGTCCCGGTGGGTGCGTTTGGTGGCCTGTTCCAAACGGTCGAAAAGCAAAGATCGATTGGGCAATCCAGTCAGACCATCGTGCGACGCAATGTGGCGCATTTTTTCTTCGGCGCGCCGACGTTCAACGACTTCGGCACTGAGCGCGCGGGTGCGTTCTTCGACACGGTTTTCCAAATTTTCGATGGAATGGCGCAACGCGGTGACTGCACGATTGTGCGCGGTGATGTCGCGGGCTTCGATCATATAGCGGGGGTGTGTGCCGTCTTCCAAAATGACAATGCCCAGTTCAACATCGATCGCGTTCTGGCTGATGTCGATAAAACGCATGGGAAACAGTTCAGAATCGGTGATGAATTCATGCAGGTCTTCGCCCAAAATGCCCTGATAATTGGGGTGGGTGAAGGTATCAATGTGTTGACCGACAACTTCGTCTTGATAAGCGGCTTTTAAAAGTTTCATGCCGGCCTGATTGACATAGGTGATAACACCGTCTTTCATCACACAGATGAAATCCAAAGCATTATCGATCAGCTTGCCAAAGCGGGCTTCGCTGTCGCGGATGTCTTGGGACAGCTTTACTTGATTTGAAATATTTTGCGCGGTCAGGACATAGGCCGTATCGCCCAAATCTTGCAAACGGTTGACCTTAATTGTAATGCTGGTGCGCTTGCCATCTAAGCCTTTGATGTGCATTGGCGTGGCGGCGGTTTCTTCGCAAAGCATGGCCAACAGATCGTCGCTAGAGCTTGCAAAGTCGTCGCAAATCAAACTTTGGAAATTGACGCCAAGCAGGTCATTTTGATCGCTGGCCCCTAAAAACGAAAGCCCCGTGCTGTTGATATGGCTGATCTTGCCATCGATACAGACACAGACCATATCTGAAACGGCATTGAGCATATCTGTCAGGGTGACAGAGGACATCTCTTGAATACCGTTTGTGTATGCATTGTCTGGGGTCATTGATTCGGCGTCAGTACCATTAAAAGTTTTTTCGGTTATTATTCTGACTATGTTTTTACCCCTTTAACATTACTTTAACAAGGGTTTCTCCCAAGATGAGAGCTTTGGGCTGGGGGTAATTTGAAAAAAAAACGTTGCCATGTTAAAAGGCGCGGCCCCTCAAAATGAGGTTTAGTATAAGTTATGTTATATTTTCCAAAGCCTTACGGATAAGGCTTTGTTTGCCTTTTGCCGCTTCAAATATTTTGAAATCTTCTTCTTTAATATGGCCCACCAACCACGTGCGCAGGAACCTTCTGAGGTCTCTGATGGTTTGCATATTTTGTTCTTCGTTCCAGATGTTTGCCAATTCAGTGGCCTGGCGCGCAAGTTTTTGGTGCAAGATTTTATGGTTTTCTAAATTTTCATAACCCACAACTTTCATAATCGCTTCTTCGCGTTGAAAGTGAAAAACGGTGTATTCGATTAATTTTTGCAGCGCGTCATCAATGTTGTGAGGATTGATGGTGTTGTGGGTCACATCATTTAATAAGGTGAACAGCATTTGATGGTCGKTGTCKATGNCWTCAATGCCAATATTAAAGGTATCGGTCCAAATCAAAACGTCTTCRTTKGAYGYSARMGGMARCAAGATKGAAAARGTTGAACCRACRYCTTGTTGGCTGGTGAACGTAATGCGTCCCGCCATGTGTTCAACCAACAACTTGGTGACGGTCAAACCAATGCCTGTGCCTTCTTGGGCAATCATCGCGTCGGCCCCCAGTCGATTGAACATTTCAAAGACATTGTCAAAATCTTCATCGGCAATACCAACACCAGTATCGGTCACATCCAGATGCAGGAAATGCTGTTCGTCTTCGAACCCGCTGACCGTCACGGTGCCGCCATCCTTGTTATATTTAACGGCATTGGACAACAGGTTGATGACCGCTTGGGAAAAACGCAAGCGGTCGGTCCGCAAAAGCGAAACGGGGCCCTTGCTAAAGTCGTCAATAATAGTGATGTTGCGGGGGTCTGCTAGTGGTTTCGTCAAGGCTATGCAGTCGGCAACAATTTCATTGGCATTCACGTTTTCGATATACAGCGGCATTTGATCGGCTTCGATTTTAGCCAAATCTAAAATTTCGTTCACAAGTTCCAACAGGTGATTGCCGCCCGCCAAGATGCTTTCAACAGACTCATTTTGGTTTTTTGTCAAGGGCGTTTTCAGATCAAACTGAAGCATTTGAGCAAACCCCAAGACCGCATTCAGCGGGGTTCTCAGCTCGTGGCTCATGGAGGCTAAAAATTCAGATTTGGACAGGTTTGCTTTTTCCGCAAGTTCCTTCACCCGAATAATTTCGCGCGAAGCTTGATCGCGTTCGATGACGCTGGCCAAGTGCGTGCTGATTTGCACGGTGACATCTTGCAAAATGGGCGCGATGGTAAAGGTCTTTAACGAAAAGAATTCTAAAACGGCAACAACTTTATGATCGACCAAAACCGGAAATGTAAATCCAGATTTAAGACCGATTTCGTTCGCCAAGTGGGCGCGGGCAAAGTCTGTAAAATCGGCAATATTGGCCACCCAAAGGGATCTTTTCTGTTCCCAAACGCGTCCGGGGAAACCTTCGCCTGATTTGAATTTATGCTGATAACTGCCGTCCTTAAATACGGCAAAGCGTTCGGGATGATCTAAATGCCAGATGTCTGTTGGGTATAATTCGCTTTCGGTATCGTCTATTAAATAAACATGGCCGATGGGCCAATTTGTATAGGCACACACTAAATCCACACTGGCCTGCAGGGCTTCTTCGGCTTTGGATGCATTGTTCGCAGCCGCCGAAATCTTTTCCAAAAGAATGGCGATTTCCGTATTGCTTTTAAGATGCCCTTCGGCGTCTTGTCGGGCAACGACGGCCAAGGTTAGATACCAACAGCCCCCCGCGGTAAAGACCAAGATAATGGCAAAGATGGATAAGTCGGGGATGTGCAAACGCCAACGGGAATGAAAACCTAAACTTTCATGAGGCGAAAAACTGCCCACTTTCCAAACGTCACTTGACGTCGGCAGGCTGCCAAAGCTTTGGATATGCAAGCTTGGATTGATGGTCGTAAAGGCGAAAAAACCGTCACTTGTTTGTGAAAAACCAGTTTGGCGATTTTCGAAATATTTCCATGCCTGATCATGGTCCTGGGGAAAAGTTTGCTGGTGATCCAACATGAACCCCCATGTTTTGTCGCCGATTGAAGAATAAAGCCAATAGCCTTCATTGTTGAGAATGAAATTTTCATCCAGACCTTCGGGCATGGATTGCTGGTAACGCGACAGCATTTGTTGGGCCAGATAATTCAAAATGACAATGCCGCGTTTTTTGCCATTTCGATCAAAAACGGGCATGCCCAAACGCAACATAGGTTTGTGGGGCGTTTCGATTTTTCCTTTTTCGACGTTTAAATCAAGGGGCGATAAAAAAGCATTACCCTGTGCAAGGGCGAGCGTTTCCTTGAAATAATAACGATTGGCTTTGTTTTGCAGTTTGTCTTTCGCGACAACTTCGGGGTGCCCGCCATTATAATTGATGCGAACGATTTCCATGCCCGTTTCGTCAATATAGCGAATTTGGTCGTAAATCCGCCGATCTCTGGAAAATGTCAAATACCGTTGGGCCAAACTGGCGCGGATGTCTGCATTTTTATTGATCAGAAGTTTGGCGAGTTTCTCGCTGCTGGTGAGTATGGCAAGATCACCGCCCAAGGTTTCCAAATCGCGAATGATGCTGATGCGGCCCAATTCCACATGATTGCGTTCAGCTGTTTCAATTTCGACATTATGCAGTTCCATCCGCATGATTTCGAACGCCATAAAAACAAGGCACAAGACAAAAGCAATCGGGAGAAAAATACGAAAAAACGTCCCTCTTCTCGCCGATCTTGTTTCGGTTGCGTTGCTGTCGTGTTCACAATGGGGTACCGGATCTGCCAAATTTGAAATGCCCTAATTTTGAAAGCCTATTCCTTAAATAGTACTCTAGTTACAACTTTCAGCAAATAGCTGGGTATGTTTTAGCGCAAAAAGTCTTCGCGGCGATAGCCTTGAATAAACAAGGCTCCGCAAAGATCGGCATGATCTAAACGTGCACGCGCGGCTTCGCGGGCCACCGGGTGAGCATGATAAGCAATGCCCATGCCCGCCTTGGTCAACATCGGCACATCGTTGGCTCCGTCACCGATGGATAAGGTTTGCGTGATGCCCAGACCCTGTTGTTCGGCCATGTCGATCAGCATTTCCAGTTTGATTTCTTTGCCGACGATGGGGGGGATGACTTTTCCGGTCAGTTGGCCGTTTTCCATGCCCAAATGATTGCCCAATGAGGAGTGAAAGCCCACGGCCTCGCGAATGCGGTCCGTGAAATATGAAAATCCACCGGAAATCAGGGCGGTAAACGCGCCGTGTCCGCGCATGGTTCTGATGAGTTCCTCGGCACCGGGGGTCAGCTGAACATCATTCATGGTCTTCGCCAAATAGCTTTCATCTAAGTCTTTCAGCATGCCCACACGAGCGTGCAGAGCTTCCGCAAAGTCCAATTCACCACGCATGGCACGTTGTGTGATCGCCGTAATCTCAGCCTTAAGGCCAGCAAAGTCGGCCAATTCGTCCAAAGTCTCGCCGGTGACGATGGTGGAATCCATGTCGGCGATGATCAATTTTTTGCGGCGCCTATAGGTTCTTTGGGCGATGACATCAACTTTAATGTCCACCAAAGCGGTGCGCACAGCGGATTCTGCCAGTTTGGGCTTGATATTGTGAAACGGAATGTCTACGGCTTCACCATCGGACAACCAATCGTTGGCGCCAATTTCGGCGTCAATTTCTTGCAAGGCCGTGCGGGCGTCTGAAACTGTGTTATTGTCCAGCGCGCCCAAAGCCCGGTTTGTTATTAAAGTGAGTACGTTATCCATGCCGACACAAGACCAAGAAAAAAATGGGGAAGGGCTCAAGGCCATCATCATCGCTGGTCCGACCGCATGTGGCAAATCGGCACTGGCCATGGATGTGGCAGAACACTTCGGTGGCACCGTGATAAACGCTGATTCCCAACAGGTCTACAAAGAATTGTGTGTTTTATCAGCTAGGCCTAGCCCAGAAGACGAAAAAAGGGTGCCTCATCGGCTATTTGGCACGCTGGAAGGCCCTGAAATCTGTTCCGCCGGGCATTGGGTGGATATGGCTGTGGTTGAGGTCCAAGATGCTCTAAATAAAGGCCGTTTACCAATTTTGGTGGGCGGCACGGGTATGTACCTGCAAAGCCTGACCGAAGGCTTATCCCCCATTCCCGATATTCCCGCCCAAGTCCGCGTGCAATCGACGGCCCGGCACAAAGAATTGGGGGCCGAGGCCTTTCATGAAGAGCTCAAATGTTTGGATTCGCTCACAGCAGAACGTCTGCCCATTGGTGATACCCAACGGCTGTTGCGCGCGTGGGAGGTGACAAATTTTACCGGGCGAACGTTTTCAAGCTGGCAGGACGAACCGCGCATTAAACCCTTGCCCGATGTGCAGTTTGCCACCATCGCCATCACACCGCCGAGAGAAGAACTCTACGCCGCCATTGACGCGCGTTTCGAGCGGATGGTTCAARGCGGTGGCTTGGATGAAGTTAARGCCCTGAAAAAATTAGACTTAAGCTCGGATTTACCTCTGATGAAAGCCCTGGGCGTGCCACAATTGTTGGCGTATTTGGCGGACGAAATAAGCTTAGAGGAAGCCATCCAGAAATCGCAAAAGCTCAGCCGAAATTATGCAAAAAGGCAACTCACTTGGGTTCGCAACCAAATTGAAGGCAGCTATCGCCTCGACGCGCAATATTCGAAAAGGTTTAGTGATAAAATCTTTTCATTTATTCACGAGTTTTTGTTGACCGGGGCAACGTGAACGTCTAGTTTCCCTTCCATCGGGTCCGCCCTCAGGGGGCGGTCCTGTTGCGTTAGGGGCAAATTTGAATGCATTTTCAAGGCTGTCTCTGCTCAAAAACAAAGATTCAGATGTTTAGACTGCGGGTCAACCGCTTCAGTAGATGCGTCGTCATCGAAATTAAATAAAACTAGAGGGATAATCTAAATGTATATTATTAAAGAAAATCGTAATATTAGTCTACCAGCTAGCTTATTAGAAGAGAATATCATTATGCTAGACAGAGGATTTACACCTCACATGGCATCAGAGATCATTCAACAACTACTACACTTAGATCACAAAACAGGCAAAGAACCTATTCAGATCTACATTAACTCACCAGGAGGTTGTGTAGTTAGTGGATTAGCCATTTATGACACAATTAAGAGCCTTAAAAAAGAAGTCATTACGATGGGTATTGGAATGTGCGCAAGCATGGGTGCATTTATGCTAACATGTGGAGCCAAAAAGGGCAATAGATACATCACACC
>NVTL01000066.1 GCA_002401565.1 Rhodospirillaceae bacterium | reverse complement strand
AAAAGAAAGCATGGTAACAACGGAATGTTGTCGCCAATAGATTTTGAAGACCAACAAAAATTGAAGGCTCAAGGCGTCTAGTAAACTGGGGGCTATTCAAACCTTTATAGAAGTGAGCTTACCCTCAAAATCGAGTAATTCTGCTTTTCCTGAACCTGTATCAACATTAACAGCGTGAAGAATAGCTTTGAAAGTTGTCTCATCCCCAACTTTAGCATCGTCACTTCTAAGAGCTTCGGCGATAGCTTCATCTACAAGAATTGGTTCATCAATATTAGCCCAAAGTTTTTGTAAACTGCATGAACGTCCAACTGGATCACTTAAATCCTTAAGCGCGGGTCTATTTGAAGAAGTAAGTTGTTCAATATGTTCTTGTAGCCACTGTCTATCTTGTAAATGACCTTCATGAACTTTGTTGTTAAATTCATCATGTCGTTTTGTTAACTCTAAANTGCTATCTATTGCATCATTGCTCTCTGTCTTTCTTCCACATTTAAAAGAAATAACTGACGTCCATATTTTGGGGATAATAATTTCGGCAAATTCGAATAATAAAGGAGCAAAAAGTGGTAGCTGGCTTCCCACCATTAATGCTGTAATTTCATAAGCAAGCCCATTTTCTTTTGGCGGGCCAACGTAGTGCCTAACATAATATTTGCGGGAATCTGCTACAATATCACCGTTCAAATAAAAATGAGCTGTACTATTGGCAAGCTTACTTGTTCCAACAATTGAGGTTCCTAGTTGAAGTCCATCGACAACATGATCATCTGCATAGAGTCCTGTATGGCTAACAAGTGTAGGTATATATAGTGGGTTCATAATAGATCCTTAAATTCCTTAATACTTAAACCATATACAAAAACAACCCCAACACAACCATCAATTATTTTTCATTAAATCAACACACGTCAGTCGGGAAGCTAAAAAGGCATTTTTTTAATCCTGTTTCATTCGCATGTGGGTACAATAATATTATGGATTGGCAAGATGACGGCATTGTTTTAAGCGCTAAGCGCCATGGGGAGACTTCGGCGATTGTGCGGATTTTGACCGCCGAACGCGGCGTGCATGCCGGGTTGATCAAGGGCGGGTTTTCCAAACGTCAGCGCCCCAATATTGAACYGGGAAATCTGGTTCATGCGTCGTGGCGGGGCAGGCTTGTCGATCAGTTGGGGTTTTACAGTTTAGAAACCATCCGTGCCCATGGGGCTGAATTATTATCCGATGCAAATCGTCTTGCCGCCTTGGCTTCATCCGTGGCTGTGGCCGAAGCGGCTCTGCCTGAACGCGAACCCCATCTGGCGACTTTCCAAGCTTTAAAGGTGCTGTTAAAGGCGCTGGAAAACGATGATCTAAGCTTGAATGTCGAAGCTTGGGGAAGCCTCTACATCAAGTGGGAAATGGGCGTGCTCAGCGAATTGGGCTTTCAATTGGACCTAAGCCATTGCGCGGCAACGGGCGTCACCGAAGACCTGATTTGGGTGTCGCCAAAGTCCGGACGAGCGGTATCCGAAGACGCCGGCCTGCCTTACAAAGGTCAATTGTTACCTCTGCCCGCTTTTTTGTTGAACGATGGAACCATTGCACAAAACATAGAAGGTGTTCTCAAAGGTCTGAAATTAACGGGTTATTTTATCGAACGCCATTTGTTTTTGCCCCATAATCGGACCATGCCCGGTGCGCGTTCTCGACTAGTCGAACGATTGGCGCATTTGTTGGAACGCTAAGACTGAACTCCGCTATAATTCTTTTCAATTCACCGATTCTCTTACTGGAGCTGAGACCTCATGGCCAAAACAGCCAAACCCGCACCAACCGGAATTATTCGCGATACGCGTCTTGCCGATGCTTTGGGCGAACGGTATTTAAATTATGCTTTGTCGACCATCATGTCGCGGTCGTTACCCGATGTGCGCGATGGGCTAAAGCCCGTTCACCGTCGTTTGTTGTTTGCCATGCGCCAGTTGAAATTGGACCCAAAATCTGGATTTAAAAAATGTGCGCGGGTGGTTGGCGACGTGATGGGTAAGTATCACCCGCACGGTGATTCCTCTATTTACGATGCCATGGTGCGGTTATCCCAAGATTTTGCTGTGCGCTATCCGATGGTTGACGGTCAAGGTAACTTTGGCAACATCGATGGCGATAACGCCGCCGCCATGCGCTATACCGAAGCCCGCATGACGGAGGTGGCGATGGCCCTTTTGGACGGTATTGATAACGATACCGTCGACTTTCGCCCGACGTATGACGGCGAAGACGAAGAACCGATTGTTCTGCCGTCTAAATTTCCCAACCTGTTGGCCAATGGCTCGGCGGGGATTGCTGTTGGTATGGCGACGTCTATTCCACCGCACAACGTATCTGAACTGTGTGATGCCTTAAAACACCTGATTAAATTCCCCAGTGCGGGCATCGATAAATTGGTTGAATTTGTCCAAGGCCCGGATTTCCCAACGGGCGGCACCATGGTGGAAAGCCGTGAGGCCATTGTCGAAGCTTATAAAACCGGACGCGGCGGTTTTCGCGTGCGCGCCAAATGGGAAATCGAAGATTTAGGCCGGGGCACGTATCAAATTGTCGTCACCGAAATTCCCTATCAGGTGCAAAAGTCCAAACTGATCGAAAAAATAGCCGAGCTGATCAATGCGAAAAGGCTCCCCATTTTGGTCGATGTTCGCGACGAAAGTGCCGAAGACATCCGTGTGGTCCTAGAACCCCGCACCGGCAAGGTCGAAGCCCAAATGTTGATGGAACAATTGTTCCGTATGACCGAGTTGGAAACCCGTTTTTCGCTGAACATGAACGTGTTGAATGCGGAAAACACACCGGGCGTGATGGATCTCCGAGAAGTTTTGTGGGCGTTTTTAGAACACCGCATGGAAGTCTTGGAACGCGGATCGCGTCACCGGGTTAGTCAAATTCAACGCCGCCTAGAAGTCTTGGGCGCGATGCTGATTGCCTTTTTGAATTTAGACGAAGTCATTCGCATTATTCGCGAAGAAGACGAAGCCAAAAAATGCTTGGTAAAGACGTTCAATTTGAACGAAGTCCAAGTCGAAGCCATTTTGAACATGCGGTTGCGTCAATTGCGCAAACTGGAAGAAATGGAAATCCAGACCGAAAACGATGCTTTGAATGCGGAAATGACCGAATTGAATACGTTGTTGGCCGATGAAGCCCTGCGGTGGAAAAGCATTACACAAGAAGTTTCTGAAATCAAAAAGGCCTATGGTTTAAATACCGAATTGGGCAAACGCCGCACCATTATTGGCAAGCCGTCAACCGCCGTCGTTGTCCC
Organism: Rhodospirillaceae bacterium; assembly: GCA_002401565.1. Lineage (GTDB taxonomy): Bacteria > Pseudomonadota > Alphaproteobacteria > Rhodospirillales > Magnetovibrionaceae > JANLGW01. Next base: position 15,273 of record NVTL01000066.1, on the reverse strand, counting down.
GTTGGACGCCATGATCGAACGCGAACCCATCACGTTGGTGTGTTCCGAAAAGGGTTGGATTAAGGCCGCAAAAGGCCACCTTACGGACGACCAAATCACGGACCTTAAATACAAAGAAGGCGATAAAGCTCGCTTTGTATTCCATGGGGAAACCACCGATAAACTGTTGGTTTTTGCCACCAACGGACGGTTTTATACCTTGGGCTGTGACAAATTACCGGGGGGACGTGGTCATGGCGAACCGTTACGCCTGATGGTCGACTTGCCCAATGATGCCGATATCACCGACATGTTTACCCACGTCAAAGGCCGAAAACTGATTGTTGCCTCTGACGCTGGCCGGGGCTTTGTTGTGGGTGAAGACGATGTCATGGCACAGACTAAAAATGGTAAACAGGTGTTGAACGTCAGCGGTGAAGAAGAAGCCGCCACCTGTGTGTTTGTACCAGAGGGCGCAGATCAGGTTGCGGCCATTGGCTCTAATCGCAAAATTGTTATCTTCGCGTTGGATGAAATGCCACAAATGACCCGCGGTAAGGGCGTTATTATCCAGCGTTATAAAAAGGGTGGCGGGGCTATGCTGAAAGATGTGAAAGCGTTTAAACTGTCAGAAGGCCTATCGTTCCCGTTTGGCAGTGGCTGGCGAACAGAAACAGATTTATTGCGTTGGCAGGGCAAAAGAGCCGGAGCAGGGGCCATGGCACCGCGCGGTTTCCCAACGTCTAACCGTTTTTCTTAAACAAGCTTGTAAAAACAAGACTAGTTCAAATGTATTATCTATATTATAATATTCTTTCCTATAAACATGAGTTCGCAAAATGAGTTCCAACGCCACCTTTAAACAAATTCTTTACGTCGAAGACAGTCCCGTCAATGCGACGTTGATTAAAGAATATGTCAATCATATTGATGGCGCAGAAATCACCATTGCCGTAACGGGTGAGCAGGGCGTTGAATTTGCCGTCGCCAATCCGCCAGACCTTATTTTGATGGACATCAATCTGCCGGGTATGAACGGTGTTGATGCCATGAATGCCATTCGCAAACACGGCGGCGACCTTGCCGAAATTCCGTTTATCGCTTTGAGTGCCGACGCCATTGACGAAGAAATTCAACGCGCCATCGACGCGGGTTTTGACGATTACCTGACCAAGCCCATTTTCTTTGCCAAGCTTAAAGAAGTCCTGACACATCAGTTAAGCCTGCCGACAAACTAGGTCTGATGTAGGTCGATCCCTCGGGTGCCCCTAACCGTTGAGCTGAGCAAGATTTCGCACCGTATATTGTCATTTCCTGACGATCATTGCCTCTTACAAGTATCAATTTTGATGAGTTGTCATGTCGGCTTATGACCCGAATCGGTCATTTTGATAGGTCAAGATGCTTGAAAACTCTTATAACTAATGATAAAAACTACTCTGAATCGAATATTTATTTAAGAAGTAGGCATATTGTTATGCGTTTAAAATCAAAATATTTCACAGCCTTTACGGCTTCGTTTTTTGCATTGACGGGCGTTGTTTCAGCCGCAGGCTCTGCAGATGCGCCGCTGGCGAGCAATGTAAGTTCTCTAAATGGGGGGCAACTTGCTCAAGGAACGTCTTCTAATACGGCGAGCAAGGTTGCATTGCAGGCTATGATTAATGCATCTGTTGATTATTTGCTCCCTACTATTGGAGAAGGGGCTCCCGATTTTTTAAAGCGCGTCGAATTCGATATCAAACTACAAGATAATTTAAAACCCGAATGGTCTATTTTAACAGTCCAACCTTTGTACCAGTCGCCTGACAAGCAATCCACTGTATTTACGCAAATTAGTCAGCGTCGTTATACTTACCTGGGAACAGACCGGGACGTTACCAACCTTGGGTTTGGCTATCGTCAGTTATTTGCCGACAACACCATCCTCGCGGGTGTTAATACGTTTGTTGATTATGAATGGAAACGTAAACATAAACGTGGTGGCGTGGGCGCTGAAATAAAATGGTCAGGCCTTGATTTTACGGCGAATGCTTATAAAGCGTTAAGCAACAAATCCACAACGGGCTTTAATGATGGCACCCAAGAAGAAATTCTTGATGGGCGTGATTTTGAACTCAGTGCTCAAATTCCTTATCTGCCATGGGCCAAAGTACATGCTAGCCGTTACTATTGGGATTCAGTTGCCAACTCTGAAGATGTTAAGGGCTGGTCAACCAGCTTAGAAGCGAAAGTCCAACAAAACACAACCATCGAACTTGGTTTAACAGATGATAACTTCATCGCTAAACGCGAAAAATTCGCGAAGGTCTCCTTTAGCATTCCCTTCGGTGAACCCCGCCCCGTTATGATGAGTTCTAATCTTGTTAGCAGCAGTGCATGGGATATGCGGGATATGCGGCATTTCACTTTAGAAAAAGTGCGCCGCCAAAATAAAATCATCGTCGAACGCACGTCGTCTGGCGTCGTGATTACAAGGGGCAACTAATGATGAAATTAGCTAATCTTTCACTGGCAACTGCCGCGATTACACTGTTATCGTTTAATGTCCAAGCCGCAATTCCGGGAACTTCAGCACGTCCGGCTGTATATGAAGTTACGGTTAAAAAAGTCGAACTTTGCCAAGATTCCGCCTGCAACGTCGCATTTACCATTGGAGAAAGCGACAAAGCCTTCGATATCTCATCGGCGACTGCTGGCGCAGATGTTGGCAACTACATCGATATTTCTAATATTCCGCTGTATCAAACATGGTCTCACGTCCGCGTTACAATTTCTTCGACATTTAGCGTGGGTGCGATATGGACAGACGGTGACGGGGATGCATGCGGAACCAGTAATCCGACCCAAGCCAGCGGTCATGCCGCTGTGTATGCGGGTTCGGTTGGTGGAACGGCAACAGCTGCTGATTTTGTCATACCCAACGTCGGTTTCTCGGGCATTGCGCAATCTGATTACGATACCTTCAACCTTACAAAAGCAAATGGTGCGGCAACGGCAACAATCATTTACCCCTTAACAGCCTCATACACCTGCAAGGGTATAATGCCGCGTGTCGAAGTGCAATTTGACACTAGTGCAGGATTTGGCTACGTAGCAGGCACCGCTGCGGGCGTTGGTACAGCTTGCCAGGCCTTTCCTATGCCACCAACGATTACAATTACAGTCACAGACCCTTAGCCGAAAATCACGCTGGGCAACCACGTTGCCAAGGCCGGAAACAGTGCTAAAATCAGCAATCCAACCATTTGAATCCCCACAAATGGCATTACGCCTTTGTAGATATCACTGGTCGAAACTGAATCTGGGGCGACCCCGCGCAGATAAAACAGGGCAAAGCCAAACGGCGGGGTGAGGAACGAGGTTTGTAGGTTCATCGCCATCATAATGCCCAGCCATATCGGGTTGACGTCCATCATCAATAATACCGGAGCGACAATCGGCACCACCACAAAGGTGATTTCGATGAAGTCCAAGATGAAGCCTAAAAAGAACATCACCAACATCACCACCAAAATCGCGCCCCATTTGCCACCGGGCAGGTCCGTCAGCATGCTGTGCACCAAGTCATCGCCACCAAGGCCGCGAAACACCAGCGAAAATATCGACGCGCCAATCAAAATCACAAACACCATGGCGGTGATTTCCATGGTGGACCTTGATACATCGAACAAGATTGAATGGGAATGGCCTTGGGTTTTGGCCTGATACACTCGTTTTAAAGCGATCATGATGCTGCCGACCAGAACCGCACAGGCGACGATGGCTGCATAAATGGCCATTTGATCGGCCGACGGAATTTCTGTGCGCGCGACCCTTAAATCAAAGGTGCTGGTCAACACCAACAGTACGATCATGCTGAAAATGCCGCTGAAAATCGGTAAGGATCGTTGTTTATTCAAACGAATGCCCGCCAACATCAAGGCCCCAACGGCCCCGACCGATGCGGCTTCGGTAGGCGTTGCAATGCCCGCTAAAATCGATCCCAATACAGAAATGATCAGAGAAATGGGCGGCAACAGGGCATAAAGAATGCGCGAAAGTTTGTTGTTGTCGCTGTTTTCATCGATTTCCATAGCCGGAGAACTTTCCGGATACACGTACGCCATAAAGATTTGATAAGCGATATACATGCTGACCAACAAAAGCCCCGGCAGCAACGCGCCCGCAAACAAATCACCGACACTGACGGGGTCCGGTGAAAAATTGCCCATGGTGCGTTGCGCGTCCACATAAGCGTTCGAAATTTGGTCGCCCAAAATCACCAGCACAATAGACGGCGGAATGATTTGGCCCAAGGTTCCCGACGCGCAAATGGTTCCGCAAATGAGACGCGGAGAATAGCCGTTTTTCAACATGGTCGGCATGCTGAGCAAGCCCATGGTCACGACCGTAGCCCCAACAATGCCTGTCGAGGCCGCCAATAGTGCGCCCACCAAGGTTACCGAAATGCCCAGACCGCCGCGGATAGAGCCAAACAATTGGCCCAAGGATTCCAACAGTTCTTCGGCGACTTTCGATCTTTCCAACATCACGCCCATAAAAATAAACAACGGCACGGCAATCAAGATGCCATTGGTCATGGCGCCATAAATACGTGACGCAACGTTGCCCAACAAGATGAAGTCAAAAACGCCCAAAAACCAGCCAAGGGTGGCGAAAAACAAGCCCGTCCCGGCCAACGAAAAAGCCACCGGAAACCCGCCCAACAAAAACACACAGACGGTGATAAACATGGTGATGGACAGCACGTCATTGATGGGCATTTATGAACGCTTCCCATCTTTGATGAATTTTGGGGTCGGCGTATTTAAAAGCGTCAGCACGGACCGCAAAATCATGGAAAGACCCTGCATCGCCATCAATCCGGCAAAGCCAATAATCGCTGATTTTAAAAGATACACGGCCTGAATACCGCTGGTTTCCGGGCTGCCTTCTAAAATTGACCACGAAGCCGATACATACGGCACGGACGCCCATAAAATAAGGCCGCAAACGGGCAAAAGAAACACCAAAGCGCCGACCGCATCGACCAGAGCCTTGGTTTTGAGCGGGGCGGTCCGATAAAAGATATCAACCCGCACATGGCCTTCGTGCAACAACGTATACGCCGCGCCCAACATGAACAAAGTGGCGTGCAAATACACCACGCTTTCTTGCATCCAAATAAAGCTGAGGCCAAACACATAACGCAAAACAACGACGCAAAATTGCACCAGCACCATAAACAGAGCAAGGGAAGATACGACCCGACCAATCAGGTCGTTGGCCGTATCAATCCAAGCAATAACCCGTTGAACGGTGTTCATTCGTTTGGCCTGTATTTTGAACGTTTTTAATTACGGCCCAGTTTTTCATCCAAGGCGCGTGCCGCCGTGTAAGCCGTTTCCGACAATGACGTCCAACCCATAGCTTGTTTACGAAAGGACATGAAGTTATCGTAGATACGGCTGGAAATATCGTCCGTCGCGCCGACTTCGGCCAAGACTGAATCGGCGGCTTCGCCAATTTTGCTGAGGATTTGATCCGATTGACGCCGCAATTCAACACCATGTTCGTTAATCAATGTATCCAAAGCCCCACCGTTTTTGGCGTTGTATTCCGAAAACATGCGGTTGTTTTCAGATTGGCAGGCATGTTGAACAATGGCTTTGTGATCCGTGCTTAAGCCTTCCCAAACGTCTTTGTTCAGGCCGCAGCTGAGCGTTGAGCCGGGTTCATGAAAACCGGGGTAATAATAGAACTTGGTGATTTTATAAAAGCCCTGAGCCAGGTCGTTCCAAGGTCCAACCCATTCGGTCGCGTCAATGGCGCCCGATTGCAAGGAAGGATAAATTTCACTGCCGGGCAGGGTGATCGCGCTGCCGCCGATGCGCCGAATGACTTCACCACCCAGACCCGGCATGCGGATTTTCAGACCTTTATAGTCTTCGATGGTGTTGATTTCTTTGTTGAACCAACCGCCCATTTGCACGCCGGTATTGCCCGCAGCAAAGGATTTTAGGTTAAAGCCAGCGGCCAATTCGTCCCAAAGTTCCTGACCACCGCCATAATTTAACCAAGCGTCCATTTCGTTCGCGGTCAGACCAAACGGAACCGCCGTGAAAAAGTTAAAGGCTTTGTGTTTGCCCTGCCAATAATATTCAGCCCCATGATACATGTCGGCATTGCCAGCAGACACCGCGCCAAAGCTTTCCATTGCCGGAACCAGTTCACCACTGGCATACAGTTTGACGGTCAACGTGCCATCAGACATGGCCGTGATGCTGTCGGCCAAACGTTGAGCGCCTGTGCCCAGTCCGGGGAAGTTTTTTGACCACGTGGTGACCATTTTAAGTTCGCGAACTTTCTTGGTAATGGCCGGAGCCGCAGGTGTTTCAGGAACTTCCGTTTTTGAAGTTTCGGCAGGAACAGCCGCTTTTTCTTCTTCTTTTTGACCACAGGCTCCCAAAGCCAATGCACCAGCACCCGCAGCGGCAATTGCAGCACCTTTAACAAAATCGCGACGTTTCATAGGTCAATCCTTCCCGTGATTGAAAAGCCGCTCACCTGTGTAAAGAAACGGCACATTAAATTGTTTAAAAAATCAGTCGAACCTTAACTCTATATGCGGGGGCTCGCAACGCTTTAATAGCGTGATTTTTGTATGATTTAGAAGGGTTTTAACCTTGGGGAAGGCGTTTCCAGCCACTGGTGGTGAAACCTTCCAGCGGCTTGAAGTTTCGCTTGTATTCCATTTTTGGACTGCCTTGCACCCAATAGCCTAAATAAACGTAATCCAAACCCTGAAGCCGGGCCTGTTCGATCAGCCATAAAACCACGTAAGAACCTAAGCTTCTTGCTTTTTGGTCCACGTCAAAAAAGCTGTAAATTGCCGACAAACCATCATCAAAGCGGTCAATCAAAACGCCAGCCAGCAATTTATCTTGTTGATCTCGAAATTCCACCAAGGCCGTGCGGACCGGCGTTTCTTCGACCATGGCCGCGTAATCTTCGTCAATCATCAACGCCATATCGCCATCTTTGTGGCGGGTTTCGATGTACGATTTAAACAACACGTATTGTTCTTCGGTGGCCATCGGCGGACATTCTTCGACGGATAAATCAGCATTGCGTTTGCGTGTGCGCCGTTGGGTTTTATTGGGTTTAAATTCACGCACCGGAACCCGCACCGACACACAGGCCGAACAGCCATCACACACAGGCGTATACGAAATGGTGTGACTGCGTCGAAAGCCGGCTAAGGACAGGCGATTACCCAATTCGGTCGAGTCTGGTCCTAGCAATTCCGTAACCATGCGCTGTTCCAAACGGTCGTCCAAATACGGACACGGCATGGGCGTGGTGGTGAAGAAAAAGTGGGTTTTTTGGGCAACGTCATGTCTCATACACCAAGTGTACACGACTTTGACTTATTCAGAATTAATAATGCTGGGTGGCGGTTCGCGTGGAGCATTGGGATCAACTTGGTCGCCGGTACCGCGCAACAATACGATCGACAACCGTCGATTTCGAGCATTGGTTGGGTCGTCGGGCAACAACGGTTGTGTTGCGGCTTTTCCCGATACACTGGTGATCCGATCAACAGGGATTCCAGATTTAATAGCAAAACGCCGGGCGGCATTTGCACGATCACTTGATAATTCCCAGTTGGTGTAATCATGACCTGCCATAGGAACGGAATCGGTATGGCCACTGATGGCAATGTCTTGGGGCATTTTCGCAACGATACCAGCAACCAAGGCGATTACCTTTTGCGTGTGTTCCAACAAAACAGCCTGACCCGAGGTAAACATCGCTAAACCATCTTGGTCGACAATTTGTATACGCAGACCTTCAGGCGTGTCTTCAACCATTAAACTTTTCGCCAGTTGTTGGAATTCCGGCAGGGTTGCCATGGCTTCGTCCAAGGCGTCTTTTGCCTCTTTAAACTGGTCGTTTTCGGCTTCTTTTTTGGCTTCGACGGCTTCTTGTTCGGCGGTGACAGGTTCGTCCTGCATGGCTTCACCACCGGACCCAGCCTTTGGTGGCGGTAAGTCCATGGTGACCTGAGGACGCGATACGGTGTCTTCCATGGCGCCATCTACGGCAATGGTTTTACCCCCCAAAATTTCACCCGAACCACTTTGTGATACGGACGCTGTGGTTGGCGCGAAATAGTCTGAAATGCCTTCAAGCTGTTCTTGGGACGCGGAACTTAACAACCACAACAACAAGAAAAACGCCATCATCGCCGTCACAAAGTCGGCGTAGGCAATTTTCCACGCGCCACCATGCGACGCACCGCCGGTTTTCTTGATCTTCTTAATAACAATGGATTGTTGGTCAGCCACGTTTTAGGGACGCTCCAGTGCGTTATTCAGGCGGTACGCCAACGTTTTGTATGGCGTCTTCTAGTTCGGCAAAGCTTGGTCGGACGTGTGACGGAATGACCTTTCTCGCAAACTCGATGGAAACCTGGGGGGCATAGCCTTGCATATGGGCAATGATGCCATTTTTAATGCTCAGCATGTAATAGGATTCTTCGGCAAAAACACCMGTTAAGGACGCGCCCATWGGGGCAACAAAGCCRTATGCGAACAAAATACCACTRAAYGTACCCACCAAAGCGGCACCAATCAGGTGACCCARRACTTCGGGRGGYTCGGTGATYGAGCCCATSGTGTGAATAATACCCAACACCGCCGCCACAATACCCARAGCCGGCARACTWTCRCCMARGKYKMSMACSGCGSCKGAAATGGMATGKRWYTCTTCGTGRTGACCGTCMARTTCKGCGGACATRATGTCRTCRACYTCATAGGCRTTSGAYGTGCCAAGGGTCARCATRCGYAAATARTCRCASRTRAATTCWARRGCATGGTGRTCGCCGGCAAATCCNGGGAAMYKRSCWAAMARSGSNGCTTTCSYCRGGRTTTTCAATRTGACTTTCYARRGCCAARTCRCCTTTGCTYTTGGCRAGYTTAAAGATGGTGTACAAACACGAGAGAAGTTCCAGATAACTGTCGCCGTTGTATTTGGAGCCCTTGAGAAGCTTGCCGAGGCTGCCCAGAACACCTTTGACGACGTTCATTGGATACGAAATCAGGAACGCACCGATGCCCGCTCCAAAGATGATCAAAAATTCAAGAGGCTGCCAGAGCACGTCAACGTGCCCGCCGCCCATGACGTAACCACCCATAACGGTGGCAATAACTGTAATAAAACCGACGATAAACAGCATAGGAAAATGCGTCCCAAGGGAAAGAAATTTTTGTTAAAACTTTGTTAAGCACAGATTATCTGGACGACCCCCCTTAAATCAAGCTATTTCCCACATTATTTCTGGGGAAAAGTACCCAAACTTATGTCCTTGACTAGATTTAAGCCTTAAGAAGGTTGGGAAATGGCTGGGGTCTTTGTTTTTAAGGGCTTTATAAAAAAACGCGTTACGTTATGTTTAGACATAAGTTTTTTTTTGTTTTGTAGCAAAAATTAGGGAATCGACTTCAAACAACCAATTCAAGAAGACCAATCTCAAGGAAACAACAAAATGGGGAAGGGGGCCAAGTTACTTTTTGTGATCAGTGTTATGGCCATCTTAGCCGCCGTGATCCTTTTTCGACCGCCAACATGGCTGTTTCCGGTTTTGTTTGTTGTTATTTTTCTGTTTTATTCCAACACCTTAAAAGAACGTGTGCCTTTGTATCTCAGCAATCGCACGACTTGGGCGGCTTTATCAGAACTTATGCAGGCGGAAAACAGCTCCATCGACAAACGTCTGCGTTTTGTGGATTTGGGCTGTGGTTTGGGCGGAGCCGTAGCTTATTTGGCGAAAAAACATGCCGATTGGCATGTAGTGGGCGTGGAAACCGCACCGGGGCCGTACCTGATTTCTAAACTACGCGTGGCCTTTATCGCCAATGCAGACGTGCGTTTTCAAAGCCTGTGGACGGTTGATCTGAAAGACTTTGATATGGTCTATGCTTTTTTGTCCCCGGCCCCCATGGATCGGCTGTGCCGCAAGGTTAAATCTGAAATGCAGCCCAAATCTGTGTTCATCAGCAATTCATTCTGGGCTGAAAACGAACCTTTTGATCAAGAAATTACGGTCAATGACAGCCGCGAAAGCCGCTTGATTTTCAAACGCTTATAGCTATTGTGTGCTTTGTTTATGGGGTTTTTGAATTTTATTTTAAATTTTGAGGGATGAAAACCAGCCGATCAGTCGTTGTCCTTTTGAAAGCAACTTTTAGAACACGATTTAAGGATAACCGACATGGGCGTTTGGCAACATATTTCAAAAGGTGACCACCTTTTTCGTCGTGCAGACAATCTGATTCAATCCGCACGTACCGGACAGACTGCATCTTCGAATAAAGGTTTAAGCACCAGCCAACGGGTCAAAGCGGATTATCAACATGAACGCCGCCAAGCGGGTCAGTGGAAAGCCGTTAGCCGCACGCGTTAGAAGACTTCGTCTTCTGCTCCGGCTTTGTCCGAGCTCAATACACGGGTTTGGAACCCTTGTTTGGACAAAGCCTCAACAATCTTGCGCACATGTTTGCTGTCAATGCTTTCAATAGCCACATCAATTTGCGTTTGTTTAAGCGCCACATCTGAAAAAATCTGTTGATGGTGAACTTCGATAATGTTGGCACCGCTGTCGCCAATGATTTTCGAAATGGTCGCCAAAACGCCCGGCATATCCGGAATACTGATTCGCAAACTGGCCAAACGACCTTCGCGCACCAATCCCCGCATTAAAATAGACGACATCATCCGGGAATCGATGTTACCCCCCGATACAATCAAACCTACGCTTTTGCCTTTAAAGGTTTCTTTGTTTTGCATAAGGGCGGCCAACGGAGCGGCTCCGGCGCCTTCACAAATGATGCGCTGCAATTCCAGATACATCTGAATAGCGCGTTCAATTTCAATTTCACCCGTCAAAAACACATCATCAACAACTTGGTCGATGATCGCATGGGTGTTGGCGCTGGGTTCTTTGACCGCAATGCCGTCCGCAATGGTTTGTTCGCCCGTATAATCGGTGGCGACTTGGTGATAAGCATCATACATGGAAGGATACAACGACGCTTGTACACCATGAATTTCAATGTCGGGTTTGATGGCCTTGGCCGCGATTCCAATGCCCGAAATCAATCCGCCGCCGCCAATGGATACGATCAAAGCGTCTAAATCGGGCTTGTCTTCTAAGATTTCCAAGGCAATGGTGCCTTGGCCCGCAATCACGTGTTCATCGTCGTAAGGGTGCACAAAGGCAAATCCGTGTTGTTCGGCCATTTCATAAGCATGGTCACGGGCCGCGATAAAATCATCACCGTACAAAACCACCTCGGCGCCTAAGGCCTCGGTTCTGGATATTTTGGTAAACGGTGTGCCTTTGGGCATCACAATGGTGGCGGGAATACCCAGTTGGCGGGCAAAATAGCCAACGCCTTGGGCATGGTTGCCCGCAGACGCCGCAATCACCCCGGATTTGCGTTCTTCTTGCGCTAAACTCAACAGCTTCACCAGCGCTCCACGGACCTTAAATGCCCCCGTATGTTGCAGGTTTTCCAGTTTTAACCAAACATCTGCACCACTAATTTCCGACAATTTTAAAGACCGCATAAAGGGTGTGCGCAGGACTTTACCATCGATTAATTTTGCAGCATTTTGAATGTCTTGCAGGGTTATATTCATTTTGTCTGTGGCCTTTTGTGTGCGAATGATTTAGCCATTTTATGTCACATTCTAAACAACATTAAAAGCGACTTAGAATAATCAGGTTGCAATGATAGGGTTGCCGCGCCCATATTTAAAATATATTTAAGTCGCATCCCGTGGCTCTGCCATGGTAGGGATAGCTATATTTCTGATTTATAAGGAGTTATTTTGATGTCAGGTCAAGCACTCGTCACCACAGATGAAAACGGAATTGAAGTTGTTGATCATAGCGATCACAGCGAGTTTCTTACGTTTCATATTGCTGGCCAACTTTTTGGTATTCCGGTCTTGATTGTTCAAGATATCTTGTTGCCACAAAACATTGCCTCTATTCCTTTGGCTCCACCAGAAGTCCGTGGCTCGATTAACCTGCGTGGACGGATTGTCACGGTCATTGATGTTCGGGTGCGTTTGGGCCTTGAACGTCGTGCCATCAGCATGGCGCATGACGAGCCTGCGAAAACTGAATCTGACGTTAAAGAGGATGGCGAAGCTAGCGAAGGCGAAGAAGCCGCTGCGAAAGCTGTCGCAACTAAGGCCACTGAACCCAAAGTGCGCAGCCACATGATGGGCGTGACCGTTGAACATCAAAACGAACTTTATACGCTTTTGGTCGACAGTGTTGGTGATGTCATCAGCCTGTCCAAGAAAAGCTATGAAGGCAATCCTGGCACCCTTGATCCGCTTTGGCGTGAATTTGCCAGCGGTGTGTACCGTTTGGACACCCATTTGATGGTGGTTTTGGATGTTGAGCGTCTTTTAGACCTTAAATAAGTCCCAACGATCAAAGTTTAATAAAAACGGCGCTGGATATTTCCAGCGCCGTTTTTATTATGTCTTATTTGTTTGTTTTATTTCTCGTTGAGGATTTTTGCGGCCCGTGGAGCAAAGTACGTTAAAATACCGTCCGCCCCGGCGCGTTTAAAGGCCATCAGGCTTTCCATCATCACCGCATCCCCGTCCAGCCAGCCATTTTGCACGGCGGCTTGGATCATCGCGTATTCGCCAGACACCTGATAGGCAAAGGTCGGCATTACAAATTCTTCTTTGATGCGGCGCACGATGTCTAAGTACGCAAGGCCCGGTTTAACCATGACCATGTCGGCGCCTTCGGCAATATCGCCCGCGACTTCGCGCAAAGATTCGTCCGTATTGGCCGGGTTCATTTGATAGGTGCGTTTGTCGCCTTTTAAAGCTCCACCCGATCCCACCGCATCGCGAAACGGTCCATAAAAGGCCGAAGCGTACTTAGCCGCATAGGACAGGATTTTGACGTTTTGAAAGCCTGCGGCGTCCAAGGCTTCGCGAATGGCGCGGATGCGGCCATCCATCATGTCCGACGGAGCGATGATGTCGCACCCGGCTTGGGCTTGAACAACCGATTGTTTGCACAACATCTCAACCGTTTCGTCGTTGAGGATTTCGCCATCATCGACCAGTCCGTCATGTCCGTCTGAATTGTACGGGTCCAACGCCACGTCACAAATCACACCGATTTCATTGCCCAGCTTTTCTTTAATGGCGCGCACCGCTGTGCAGACCAGATTATTGGTGTTCAAGGCTTCTTTGGCGCACGGGGTTTTGACGTCAGGATTGGTGTTGGGAAAAACCGCGATGGCGGGGATGCCTAAATCTCGGGCTTGGACCGCGGCTTCGACAATCAAATCGACGGACAGGCGATCAACGCCAGGCATGGACTCGATGGGGTCGTGAACGCCGATGCCTTCGATAACGAACAACGGCCAAATCAGATCGTTGGTGGTGAGGGTGTTTTCAGCGACCATGCGGCGGACCCAAGAATCGGTCCGGTTGCGGCGCATGCGAACGTGGGGGAAACTACCCGTGGTGAGCTTTGATTTCGGCACTGTGTTATAATCCTCATGATGCAAAGGCAATGAATAAGGTCCTAAGATATCGTTATCGTCAAATAAGCCAATAGAAAACTTTGCTTTTGTCGTTCAGAAGAGTATTTCTTACATATGATGAGAAGACGCCCCCCTGCAAGATCGAATGTTCCCCTGCCAGAAGTGCTGTTTGAAATGCGGCGCGTGGGCAATGTTTTGCGGGTAAATGCGATTGATCCCCGCACCGGGACCGAAGTCGTCACCATTGCGGATCCTAAGCAAAGCCAGCGCGTGATTAAAACCATTGCCGCGCGAAAACTAGCCTATGTGATCGAAAAAAACAGAAAAAAACATCTCAACCCTTAAATCAGGTCCGTCTTTTATGATTGAAATCATCCGCGCCAAGTTGCACGGCGTTCGCGTTACCGATGCTAATTTAGATTACCAAGGCTCGATCACGCTGGACCCCAATTGGTGCGAACATGTGGGTATTTTGCCCATGGAATTTGTCGACATTTGGAACAAGAACTCCGGCGCCCGCATTCAAACTTATGTAATCTTGGGGGAGCGGGGATCGAAGTGCTGTGTGCTGAACGGTTCAGCCGCCCGGTCCTGCCAACCCGGCGACCAAGTCATCATCGCGGCGCGCGAATTCATCAATCGCAGCGAAATCTATGACATTAAGCCCAAGGTCCTGACGTTCAAAGACAACAACGAAATTGACCAAGATTTGTATTACGATGTGTTTCAAAGCGAAGACACTCAGCACAATTTTCGCATCATGAACGGTTCTGAAGTGGTCGATTTTAAGAGTAGTGCACAAAAAAACGACAAATGAGCCACGCGAGAGCTTGTGCCCGCTTGGCAACGTTGTACGATATATGGTAACTAAGGTCGTAACAGCGACTTATCCATTTTAAGGACAAATTTATGACCACAGATACAATTGCAATCGCGTGTGATCACGGCGCTTTAGCCTTGAAAACCCACATGGTGACGTATTTAAAAGACAAGGGTTATGAAATCTTAGACCTTGGCGTGAATGGACCTGAATCTGTGGATTATCCTGATTTTGGCTACAAAGTCGCCCAGGCGATTAAAGAAGGCACCGTAACCCGTGGTATTTTGATGTGCGGCAGCGGCATTGGTATTTCCATCGCCGCCAACCGCTTTACCGAAATCCGCTGCGCCTTGGTGCATGACGTCACAGGCGCCAGATTGACCCGCGAACACAATGACGCCAACGTGATTGCCTTTGGTGGCCGCATGATTGGTCCCGATCTTTGCGAAGAATGTGTCGATACGTTCTTAACGACCAAATTCGAAGGTGGACGCCATCAACGCCGCGTCGATAAACTTTCAAACCCATCTGTTTAACTTAAACTTTATATAGAGTCCCAGCACATGACCTCTTATCCCAACACCGAACTCGCCGATTTTTTTTCCAAGACTTTGTCCGAAACCGATTGTGACATCAAAACGTCGATCGATCAGGAACTGGGGCGTCAGCAAAATCAGATTGAACTGATTGCCTCTGAAAACATTGTCTCAAAGGCGGTTCTGGAAGCTCAAGGCAGCATCCTCACCAACAAATACGCCGAAGGCTATCCGGGACGTCGTTATTATGGCGGTTGTGAATTTGTGGATATCTCAGAAAAACTGGCTCAAGACCGCGCAAAAGAACTGTTTGGCTGCGATTTTGTCAACGTTCAACCGCATTCCGGCGCACAAGCCAACG
>NVTL01000065.1 GCA_002401565.1 Rhodospirillaceae bacterium | reverse complement strand
CCAATTTTAAAGTTTTCAAATTATCACGTAATTGATTGGGCGGCCCGGATTTACCAGATCCAAACAACTTATTCAACCAGTATTGAATCTAACATGAATTCGAAAATCTGAACATTCGTGCTTAAAGAATGGCTCGACTCAATTAATAGCCTTTAAAAGTCTGACGATGAAAACTGCATAAATAATCAACCAAAGATCTTAATGGTTATCCTGCATGAGGTAAAGGCTGTAAGCTCAAGAGTTATGCAGCGAACTAAGTAGTCATACGGTTATTTTCCTTTAATCCAAATTCTTAGGTGTCATCTAGATCTTTACTCCTGTAATTAGCCAGCGTTGACTAATTAGGCCCGGTAAGACGTGAATGCGGAAGGGCCTCATCACTTTAGAAGTATCCTGTTTTTTATAGATCCGAATACCTCTTGATATTACTAGGCAATAACGGATAACATGACGAAAGCAATAACAATCCCAGATTGCCCCGAACACTCAAAACTGATCCTGGCATAGTCATCGTCTTCCGATGCCATTAACAAACCCCTTACGACTGCCAGGTTTACTCAGGAAGTTCAACTGAACCTTTTAATTCAGAGGACGACGCGGATATGGATATTGACGATGATTATTCGGAAGAAATTACTAACAGCGACGATGAGGCCGATTTTTATCGGATTTCGGTGGTCAGCGCGCAATCTGGCCCCGCTACGATTGCGGGTCAGTCCATGCGCCAAGGCGTGCAACTTTATATTGACCAGCTGAACCAATCGGGTGGCATCAATGGCACAAAAATGGCGATGGATGTTGTCGAAGAAACTTCGGGCAACGTATCGGCCGACATCGAATCCATTGGTAATGACGACAAGACCATTGCCGCGATTGGGCATTGGTCCGCAGGCACGTTAACGCAAACGTCCAAGGCGTATCAAAAAAATCATGTTCCCTTGATCACGCTGGCTTCGATGGGGGCTGGTGTTTTAGACCAGAACAAATGGATGTTTGATCCGCTGTATTCATCCAGCCGCGAAGCGCGCTTTCTCGCCAACTATGCTCGCAATGTGTTGGCTCATAAGTTGACGTCGATTGTTTATGATCGTTCCGGAACCGGCCAAGACATGGCCGACAATTATGAAAAAACCTATCGCCGTTTTGGTACGGCAGTGCGGTATAAGTGGGCTTTTGACAGTACGTCTCCTGAAAAGTTGACGCAGTTGAACACCATTGTGAAGACGTTGAAGGAAAAGAAAGACGCCGGGATCGTCTTTTTGGCGGTTGGTTCCGCCGAAGCCGCGTATTTGGTCAAAGAATTCCGCAATGCCAAGATCAAAAATATCTTAATCGGCACCAATAAAATGGCCTCAGAAGTCTTTGCTTCAGCCCTGCAAACGTTGTTGGGCCCAGATGTGCTTTCTGAAAAATACACCAATGGCATTATTGTCAGCACACCGTTGCTGTTTGATACCGCCAATGAAATGGCGCAAAATTTTAAAACCAGCTATCAAGCCAAATTCAAAAAACAACCCGATTGGTTGGCGGCTTATGCCTATGACGCGGCCCATATGGTGACCGAAGGRTTGCGSGAAAACYTRRRKAAWGATGTGTTGTTTGCMAAYGGYARAACCCTGCGCRAAGGCGTGCGTGAYTATTTAGCMTCMCGRTCTTCGATGGACACCAGCGTCGAAGGCCTGTCRGGAAGYACCTATTTTGATAAGGACGGGCGCGGYAARAAACCTGTWTTGGTKGGKAACTATAACGGCAAAAAYATCATTTCGGCSCTSACKCAGTTGAACCCKATTAAACCGGGCGGTGGACGCAATCTGATTGCGGAACTGAAAAAGGGTAAGGTTCTGTACGTCAATGATCGYTTTATGTACAAAACCAACGTTGTCTATACGGGCRTCCAAATGAAYGAAATTGCGACSATTGATTCGGCAACGAACAGTGYYGCTYTGGAYTTTTTGATYTGGTTTCGRTAYCGYGGGAATTTCCAACCCCAAGACATCACYTTTTCCAATGCGCTTGAACCYATAAAATTAGAAACCCCCRTYGAAGAAAAATTKGTGGGGAAAATGACGTATCGCCTGTATCACGTGAAGGGYAAGTTCGCGATGAACTTTACCAACACCAATCGGCARTACGGCAGTCAAATYGCCGGRRTTTCGTTCAACCACAATTCGCTCAGYCGCAATAACCTGTTGTACGTKGTTGACGTTTTGGGCATCGGTTTGAATGCGGGTAAAACAGTGCTCAGCACGCTTCACGAAACGCAAGCCTTAAACCCAAAYTTAGGCTGGATYATGGAYCGTGCCTGGYTGTCTCAGGATTTGTCWGMRAAGGGMACCAAGGGCGAYCCGGCTTAYGTTGGTTACGGGGCGGATGAACCCAGTTTTTCAAAAGTTGATTTTGGCACCTTGTTGATTCCGGCTGAATTTAATGTTCGTGATTTTGTCCCTCAGGAATACTTTATCTATATCGGTATCTTTGGCTTTTTGGGCACGTTGATGGCGGTGTTGATGGATCAAAAAAATAAGGGACGGTTTTGGGAATTGCAGTCTTGGACAATGCGGGTGATGTCGTGGCCTTTGCTGTTGTTGGCCTCTGGCAACATTGCCATTGATTTTTCCTTTAATAATCTTCCTGTGAACTATATAGATATGATCATTTTGGGCTATCAGTCGTTGTGGTGGCTGATGGTGGCGCGTTTGATCGGGATTGCTTTGGAACGGTTCTTGTGGGTGCCGTTAGAAGACCACACCGAACGCAATATTCCCAATGTAATCCGGGTGTTTGCTTCGGTCAGTGTTTACAGTTTTGCCTTTTTTGGCATCATCGCGTTTGTCTATAACCAACAACTGACCAGCCTTTTGGCTTCGACGGGGTTGATGGCTATGATCATCGGTTTGGCGGTTCAGTCCAACATTGCAAACATCTTCTCTGGCATTGTGATCAACCTTGAAAGTCCGTTTCATGTGGGCGATTGGGTGCAGATTGGCGACAATGACGAAGGCAAAGTGATCGATATCACGTGGCGGACAACCCGTGTGCGCACACGGGCGGGCTATGTCATCAGTATTCCCAACGGGCAAGTGGCTGAATCCAATATCCACAACTTCAATTCCTTTGATTGTGTACGGGTTGAGCTCGATGTTTATGTTGAGGCGCACTACAACCCAGAAATTTGTGCTAAGGTCTTGGAACGTGCCTTGAACAAGGTTGATGGCTTGTTGGATCAGCCCGGACGCGAAGTACGCTATAAAGGCGTGACGTGGGAATTTGGTTGGATATCCAATTTTGAACTTCAGTTTTGGATCGACGATTATGCGCTTAAGGAAGACTTGAAAGAAACCGTTTTGGAAGTCACCCATGCGGCTTTGAAAGAAAGCGGMATTATTACAACCGTTGGSGYRCCRGAAAAAGAARTACAAATTGYTGAGCWAAAARCATAACTTAAAAATGYAMGCCAGCYGTTGCGGGGNAACCNGCTAAAGTGAGGGATAATGTCTAAAGAAYTAGCGGATATGGAYAAGCGTCAGCTGAAAATAGCRACGCGCGAATTGTTAAACGAATTCCCAAAYTTGCAAAATGCGGCSACCCATTGYCGCACCAATACGACGCGCTTGTCACAGTATCAAAATTTTGATTCTCCGACCTTTATGCCGATTGACGTCGTGCTATCGTTGGAATGCTCTTGTGGTAATTCCATCGTGYCTCGGCAATTGGCCAAGATGAAAACCAAAACCGAAGTCATGCCCGAAGGCGACGCCATTTCAGAATCCATGGACCTGTCGCCGGCCGTAGGGGAATTAATAGCGTTCATTAAAATAGCCACGCAAAAAACCAGCAGCGGCGGTGTGCATTTTTCGGAACTGGAAAAACGCCAGTATCAAGAAATTCGTTCGCGCATGGATAAAGAACTGCGTGAAGTCGACTTGGCCATCGAAAACGATGTTGTTGCCGATTAATCTTTAAGCCGGGGAAAGYCCCCAAAGTTCAGAAGCCCGTGTGATCACRCAATGTTCGGACGGRTGRTATTCGTTGTCCGCATGGGCGATGGCCTGCATGCTGGACAAAATGATCGGSGCYAATRTGGGGCTGTCTATACGTTTAATGGCMYTGTCGATTTCAAAAAGAAGGTCGTTTGMATCGATCAATTCTTTGACNWKTYTTTTCTGCYGTGGTGATCAGGTGTTCAAAAAYCAAACCYTCGGCATTKGGAAAWCCATYGTCGTCGGTGAAGACGCTTAGTTTTGGGACTTGGTGCCAGAGCTGGGCAATTTCTTGCGGCCTTTTTTTGCGATCTGCATAGACCGTAAAGATCAAAATATGCATGACCGCTTCAATTGAATTCATTTCAAGTTTAAGCGCACTGTCGCTCATTAGGTATCCCCCTGTTTGCCCGATAAGGCTTATTATTGGCGGAAGTGGACAGAAGTCAACTGAATGCGGACCCTGTTTTTTCCGCTATGATGTTGATAAAGGTGTCGGCGAACTCTTCTAACTTAGCCGCCCCCACCCCATGAATGTCGGCAAAGGCCGTTTTATCCAAGGGTTGTTGGCGGGCCATGTCTTCTAAGGACCGATCTGAAAATATCACAAAGGCGGGTTTGTCGCGGGCGCGGGCCAGTTCTAAACGTTTGTCTTTTAAATGCGATAACAGGTCCGATTGTTCCGGCGTTAAGTCGCTGGGAGCTTCGGCGCGGCCTTCGCGGCCTTCGCGTTTCTTTTTAGCGGACCCTTTGCCCTTAATCACATCTTGGCGATACTTAAAGACCGTTTCGCCGTTGAACAAAGCCTGACCTTTTTGTGTCAAGCTGATGCCGCCGTGCCCGACCACGTCCAGATGTAAAATGTTAGACGCCACCATTTGCCGAACCATGGACCGCCACGTGTCTTTGCTAAGCTCTTCGCCGGTGCCGTACGTGGGCAATTGGTCGTGGCGGGTGGATCGCATTTTTTCGGTTTTGGCCCCGCGCAAAATATCCACGATATGAGCCTGACCAAACATCTGTCCGGTTTGCATGATGGCGGACAACAGCTTTTTTGCGTCCTCGGTTCCATCAACCATTTTGGGTGGGTCTAAACAGATATCACAATTGTTGCAGCCACCGTCCCCGTGATCGTGTTCGCCAAAATAAGACAATAAAGCATAGCGGCGACATTGGGGGGCTTCGCAATAGGCGATCAAGGCATCCAAGCGTTTGTGTTCACGGCGTTTGTGGTCTGGATCGCCGTCTTCTTGTTCGATGAACATGCGCCGCATGCGAAGGTCATTCAGGCCATACACCATGTGTGCCACGGCGGGCAATCCATCACGCCCGGCGCGGCCGATTTCTTGGTAATAGGCTTCCATGCTGCCCGGCATGTCGGTGTGGCACACAAAACGTACATCGGGTTTGTCGATGCCCATGCCAAAAGCGATGGTCGCGACGGTTACAATGCCATCTTCCATCATGAATTTTTTTTGGTTTTGAGTCCGTTTCTCAGAACTCATGCCTGCATGATAAGCCACCGCCCGCACGCCGTTTTTAATCAGAAATGCGGTGGTTTTTTCGGTCTTGGCACGGGACAAGCAATACACAATACCGCTTTCGCCATCATGAGCTTTGACCACGTCCAACAATTGCTGATTGGCGTCGCTGCGCATTTGCACGACCAATTGAATGTTCGGGCGATCAAATCCGGAAATAAAACGGCGACCAGTGCCGCCAAACAATTTGTCCGCGATGTCATCTTGGGTGGCGGCATCGGCCGTAGCCGTCAGCGCCGCAATCGGCACGCCGACAAAGTAATCCTTCAGCCGAGATAAGGCTTCGTAATCTGGGCGAAACGATGGCCCCCAACGCGACATACAGTGGGCCTCATCAATGGCGATCAGGGTGATGGGAAGTTTTAAAAGTGCGCTCAACATACGGTCCGTCATTAAGCGTTCCGGGGCCAGGTACAACAACCTGGTTTCACCAGCAGCGGCGCGTTTCCAAGCCTCGACATTTACGGATCGATCATGGGAAGAATTAATGGTATCGGCAGCAACGCCCATTAATTTCAGAGCGGCAACCTGGTCTTCCATCAACGCCACCAAAGGCGACACCACCAAAGTCAGCCCGCCTTTCAGCAGGGCTGGAATTTGAAAACACAAAGACTTACCAGAGCCCGTCGGCATAACCGCCAAAGCATGCTGATCCGCCAACAAGCACTCCACAACCTCAATCTGGCCGGGGCGAAAGTCATCATATCCAAAAACGGTTTTAAGAATCTGTTTGGGCATACGGCACTATAACAGGTGTTGGTTTCCATGTGATCATCAAAAACCATCAGCATTCATTATGAGCTCATGTTAATTCATCGCCATTGCACCGTTCAGATTCAGTTAATTTTGGGTTCAGATTGAGTTCATTCTGGGTTCAGGCTGAATATGTCAAAGTTTTTGAGTAACTTATATATATCGACCTGCGGTCAGTGCACTTGAGCACTGAAAAAGATAAGGGGAAGAGGTATGACGTTCACCACGCACAAGTTTGGATCTATTGTTGGTATTCTCGCGATTGCGATAATGTCGTTTTTGATGACGACGGCTCTCGCACAAGCAGATGATAAATATGCCTACATGAAACCCATGTCGTATGACTTGGACGATTACGGTGTTGTGCCAATGGCAGACGTCATTGCGCATATCAATGATCAGCTGGGCGGGATGATTTTTAAAATCMAGTTGGATACGAAAAAGAACCCGCTGCATTGGAAGTATAAATCCAAGGTGCTTATGCCCGATGGCAGGATCATCAAAATCGAGCATGATCCTCGTACGCTGAACGTCATTAAGTTCAAATACAAATCCTGACTTCAACCCTAAAACCGTAAGGAAGCGTAACCATGCCCCAAAAATCAAAATCTCCAACCAGGCCCAGCTATCGCAAGGCCTTGGCCATACTCGGCGTTGCCGCGACAATGGCGTACTCAGCCCCGCTTTTAACATCGTTGGGTGACGCCAATGCTTCCGGAGGATCCGGAGGAGGCTTTATGGGCTTTGGTGGCTTTGGCTCCGGCGGCGGCTTTGGCTCCGGCGGCTCTGGCGGCGGGGGCGGGCCACGCGGCTTTGGTTCCGGCACGGGTGGTTTTTTTATCAACGACCAAATTACATTGACCGAATGCAGCGACTGCCATCAGGCTTATGGTGGTGACGCTTTGCCAGACGGAGCGTGGCGGCGCATGATGGGCAACCTTGAAAACCATTTCGGCGAGGACGCCTCTCTTGATGAGCGGACCCGAGCGCACATTGAAAATTATCTGTTGTCAAATGCCATGCCCGGTGATGGTTCCATGCGGATTACCGAACAGGACTGGTTCATTGGGGAACATCGAGGAAAGGGCCGTCGTAACGTCAGGTTGGCCGACTGCAAGGCTTGCCACGGAGGCCGCTCTACAATTGGCGGCTGGCTGGGCCGTTAACTTTCGCTTCTATTTCGAGCTAAAAGTAGGTTCTTATCAAAGTACAGTACCCGTTTACTTTGCAAACCTATTTTCAGCTTGAGATAGGGGCAAAGCCCAACAACCTCAATCTGGCCGGAGCGAAAGTTATCATATCCAAAAACGGTTTTAAGAATCTGTTTGGGCATGCGGCACTATAACAGGTGTTGCACTTTGCACCAAAATTCACCAAAAACCTCAAACTAAATAGTCAGGAAGAGGGGCAAAATCAGCTCATATCTGATTTATGTGGTGGGCGGATGTGGAAACATTAAAATCCTTTATATTCCATAAATAGGAAAATTAGCTTTATTGTATGATTATTTGTGCTATCGTTATGAAATTGAAGTGCCCGCGTTTCGCATGATCATCTATCGATCTTGAAACGTGAACGGGGCCGTCCGGCGGTAAAGTTAATGCTGAACAGGGCGATAACCCGTTTTCCCCGTATGAAAATGCCGGGGTCACAGAAGCGGTGGCTAACACTTTCCCACAAATTTGTTTTAACCGGCGCACGCCGGAAGGCCGCTTTTTAAGCGTGCCCTCTATCGCGTGTCCATTATATGGAGAAATCCAATGTACGATCTTTTTAAATTGAAGTCGCCGATCGGGCGGTCTTACAATACAGATCCCGAAGATGTGCGCAAAACGAAAAAAGCCCTGTCTGATTTAGGCTATTATGAAGAGCCGGATTTCGGCATTACGCCCTATCCCAATACTTCAATGATGAACGGATTAGAGAATTTTCAACGTGATTTTGGTTTGCGTCTGGACGGTGTGATGAAGCCGGGCGGGGAAACGGCTCAGATGTTGGGATCGGTAAACCACATTAATGCTCAAAACCTACAAAACTTAGGTCGAAACGGAGATTCTATTCTTGCCCACATTACCCCCGGTGAAGCCAGATTATTGAAACGAAAAGGCGGGGCCGGGACGATTAAYCCCAAAACCGGAYTGYTRKAGTTTTCCAAAGWAAGCAAAAAGRARGGGRARTAYATCTGGCACACGGTGGGGGATGGCAAAGTACGCTCCTCTCACGCGGATCGTGATGGTAAAACGTTTTCTTGGGACGATCCCCCAGAAGGAGGCCATCCCGGTGAAGCCCTAAATTGTCGCTGCACGGCGGAAGATATTGTTGACAAAAAAAGGTGTGAAGAGCTGAGCCGTCTCATTAAAGCGATGGAGGTTAATCTTAAAAAGGCAAGGGAACGCTATACCAAAGCGGCAGAAAAGTTCAATTCCGCTCAAGGCGCATTGAATAACCGTGAACATGAATGTGAAACTAAAAGAGAAGAAGCAGGCAGACGAATTATAGCTGGTGGTTTTATTGGTGGGATCATTGGGAATGCTCCAGGCGTTTTTATAGGTGCTGGCGATGCTGCTCTTGCTTCTGTCGACGACATTTATGATGCCTGCATTAAAAATGTATTTAACAGTCAAGAGAAGGTGGATTACGAAAAGGCGAGGCAGGAATTGAAATCAGCTGAGTTTTGGAAAAATGCCCATCAAGAAGACTGGAAAGCTTACCGTGACGAATATGAACAAATTGGCTGCCGAGCTTGAGGGGCCTTGGGCTCTAGATCAACTAACGAAGGCTTAAATTCAGCATTCTTGTTGGCATGCCAGCGTTCTTTGTCTGTTAATTGGGGGGCTAGTTCCTGTAACTGTTCGGACACGTTCGCGCCTAAGGCTTGGGCCTTGAGCAGAGCAAAATAGGCATCGGGGAGGTGTTTGTGGAAGATATCTCCCCTTTGCAACAATTGGGCCGCCAAAAGAAATGCATTCACGTTGTGATCAACATTTGCGGAAAGCTCTAACAACATCTCTGCTTTTCGTGAATTAACCTTCACCCCATCGCCCAATGCCAGTTGCCGCCCCTGCTGAAAACGTGCCTTCACGTGTTTTTTTATCCTAGCCTTAAAGAACCATCCACAAGCCAACACCTTGGCTTCTGGTAATGAGCTATGCTTCAATAGATCCATGCCGATTTGATAAATTTTTTCAGGATCACCGTTTAGGGTTTCTTCACCCCATAAAAAGACACTTTCAAGCTCAGGGGAAAATGGCATTTTGATCTTTTGAAAAGTTTTGGCTGCGGGGTGATAGAAGTTTTTACGCCAATTTTCGCTGATGACACGCACCATCGCAGGTTTGGCGCGTTCTAGCCAAGACTGGGTTATGGGCGCGTTTGGGCCGTATTTAGCGTGGTAAATATGCGCGAGATATACGGTTGCAAGACCTTCGCCTCGTTCGGCAAGATCGGTGAAGATCGTTATGGCTTCGTCCGGGTTTTGGGTAATACATTTTTCTTGGTTAAAGTATTTGTCGAGTGCCCATAAAAATGGTGTGTAGAATCGGCCAAGTGCGCGCTCCGCATTTCTGGCTTCTTCTATGTTTGTAATGATAACTTGGCAATCTGGTGTGTCAGGTAGTGTGGCATATCGTTCTTCCCACCAAGCATCATCGTATAAAAGCCTTTCACTTGCCCCCGTTTCAGCCAAAGATAAAAAAGGCCAAACAAGGACAATCAAAAACGTACAGACCCTTTTTTGCAAATGAAGCATTATTGTTTTCTCGCACAACCAGTTCGTGTCTATTATCATAAGCGTTACCATCTTAAATACGACAGAAAAACTCTTAAATTGAGTTCGTTTCACTAAAATTATGGTGACACAGCCCTAAACACCCTCATCCCAATAAGGCTCACCCTTAAATTTATCAGTTAAAAAATCGATAAAAGCTCTTACTCGGGCGGAGAGGTGGCGGGTTTGGGGGTATAGGGCGTAGGCGTTTAAGCTTGGCGATGTGTAATCGGTCAAGACGCGTTCCAGCTTGCCGCTTTTTAAGTCTTTATAGGCCACAAATGTGGGCAGTCTTGCGATGCCTTGGCCTGAAAGGGCGGCTTCTTTCAAAAAATCTCCGTTGTTGGAGCTCATTTTTCCCGACAGGCGCACGGGTATCTTTTTGCCTTTGGGGTCTGAGAAAACCCACGGCACGCCCGATGTGCTGATGTATTGCAGCACATCGTGATCTTTTAAATCCTTGGGCGTTTTTGGGGCCGGGTGCTTTTTTAAGTAATCCGGACTGGCACACAAAATGATGCGAATGGGGGCGAGTTTTCGGGCGATATGGCTGGAATCTTTTAAGTCCGCAATGCGGATCGCCACGTCAAATCCATCTTCGACCAAATCAATATGGCGGTCTGAAAAATCTAAATTCATGACCAAATCCGGGTGAAGGTCGGCAAACTCATTGATGATGGGGACCAGATGCTGCAAGCCAAATGACAGCGGTAAAGCAATGCGAAGCTCGCCTTGCAACAACACCTTGGCCTTGGACGTCACCGCATTGAGCTCGTCCAGATCAGCCAGGATTTGCGAGGCCCGTTGGTAATAGCTTTGCCCGGCTTCGGTGAGGCTGGATTTTCGTGTGGTGCGGTTCATCAACTGAACATCCAAACGGCCCTCTAAATCCTTCAGGCGGCGACTGACCACGGATTTGGCGATGTTCATCTGATCGGCGGCGCGACTGATTGATCCCGCATGCACGATCTTGGTGAACGTCATCATATTTTCAAATTGACCCATGGGCTTGGTTCACCTGTTTGTTCTGTTTTTAGCAACAATGATTTGTAAGTATAGGTCTTTATCCTTTTTACAACAACTTTTATCATAGAGCTCATAAATCAACAGACCACAACCATGCCTCAATTCAAGGATGGTTCAGAAAGGAGACATTATGGATAAGGTACAAGAATTTTCGGCCCCCCTGGGTCGCGTGATGATTGCCATGATTTTTGTCATGGCTGGCGTTAATAAAATTTCAGGTTACGAAGGCACTCAAGGCTATATGGACGCCATGGGTGTTCCCGGAAGCCTGTTGCCGTTGGTGATCTTGCTGGAAATTGTCGGCGGGTTTGCGATTGTTGTCGGCTGGAAAACCCGCCCGGCGGCGTTTTTGTTGGCGGGCTTTAGCGTGCTGTCAGCCCTGATTTTTCACGCCAATTTTGGCGATCAAACGCAAATGATCATGTTCATGAAAAATATTGCCATTGCGGGCGGATTTTTGTTTTTGGTGGCGAACGGTCCCGGCGCTTATGCTTTGGACAACCGCACGACAAAGGATGAAACATGAGCCAGCCCAGACACATCGTTCAACAAACACCGGGTTTGCCCACATCGGATGGGGCGGGGGTGAAGTTAACCCGCATCATCGGCTCGCCTGAAATCAACATGGTCGATCCATTTTTGTTGTTGGACACGTTTGAATCCGATCAACCGGGTGATTACATCGGCGGCTTCCCCAGCCACCCCCACCGGGGCTTTCAAACCGTCACCTATTTGTTAGAAGGCCGCATGCGCCACAAAGACAGTGTCGGCCACGAAGGCGTGATTGAACCCGGTGGGGTGCAATGGATGTCAGCCGGGCGCGGGGTCGTGCATTCGGAAATGCCGGAACAAGAAAACGGGCTTTTGTTCGGCTTTCAATTGTGGGTGAATTTACCCGCCTCTGAAAAAATGAGCGCTCCCGATTACCAAGAATTCCCGGCGGCTCAATTGCCTGTCCAAACCTTAGAAAACGGAGGCACGGTCAAAGTGATCGCCGGAAAAACGGATCAAGGCACCGTAGGCCCGGTGCATATTGCCGCCACCGATCCACTTTATTTTGACGTGCGGTTGGAAGCCCAAGATTCGTTTCAACAAGCTATTGCTGACACCCACGCGGGCTTTGTTTATGTGATCGAAGGCGGCGTGACGATTGGCGAAGACGTGCTTGAAAAAAGCCTTGGCGTTTTGGGGGACGGTGATTTTATCGACGTTCAAGCCGGACCAAAAGGCGCAAGGTTTTTGCTGATCGCCGGAAAACGGTTAGATGAACCCGTGGCGCGCGGTGGTCCGTTTGTCATGAACACCAAAGCCGAAATCGTTCAAGCGTTCGAAGATTACAACACCGGTCAATTTTAGGAGCCATTATGGGATTATTACAAGACGGCGTTTGGGTTGACCAATGGTACGACACAAAATCAAATGACGGAAAATTTGTACGCAAAGACGCGACCTATCGCAATTGGATTACGCCGGACGGTGAATTCAAAGCCGAAGCCGGGCGGTATCACCTTTATGTATCGCACGCTTGCCCATGGGCGCACCGCACGATGATTTTCAGGGCTTTAAAAGGCCTTGAACAGCACATATCGGTATCGGTGGTGGATTGGTTTATGGGCGATCAGGGTTGGACCTTTGGGGAACCTGAACCCGTAAACGGCGCCCGCTTGCTTCACCAAATCTATACGGCGGCGGATGCGAACTTTAGCGGTCGCGTGACGGTTCCGGTGCTGTGGGACAAACACACGCAAACGATTGTATCGAACGAGTCCTCTGAAATCATCCGCATGTTTAATTCGGCCTTTGACGGGGCGGGGGCTGCGCCGGGGGACTATTATCCCGAATCCTTGCGGGTCGAAATCGATGAGATCAATGCGCGTATTTATGACACCCTGAACAACGGCGTGTACAAGGTCGGCTTTGCCACCACGCAGGATGCTTACGAAGAAGCCTTGGCCCCGTTGTTTGAAACCTTAGATTGGTTAGACGATCGTTTAAGCCGCAGGCGCTATTTGTGCGGCGATCAGCTGACCGAAGCCGATTGGCGTTTATTTACCACCTTGGTGCGGTTTGACCCGGTCTATGTCGGCCATTTTAAATGCAATTTGAAACGCATTGCCGATTATGAACATGTGCAGGGCTTTGTGCAGGACCTGTATCAAAGGAACGGCATTGCCGACACCGTGCATATGGATCACATCAAAAACCACTATTACGGAAGTCATTTGACCATTAATCCTTCGCATATTGTGCCGATTGGTCCGATTTTAAGGTATGACGCCCCCCATAACCGTTCTAAGCTGTAATTTATGATTTTCACCCATGAGGATGTTTGATGGATTTAGCGCCACAATGCAGGCCCAGTATGACTTTAAAAGTCACGGCGGCGATTTTTTCTAAGCCGCCGCTGGCCGCCCTTGTCGTGGGATCGGCTATTCATCTGTTCAGTTGGATAAATGCTTACTTGGTCGGTATGAACTATATCGACAATGTGTTTATACATTTTGACATGCATCTTTTGCATGGACTGGGACGCATACTGATTCCATTTTTGGTGCCGGGTATTGTGACCTATTTGGGCCGTTATCTTTCCAGATATCGCCAAAAGGAATTGATGGGTCATTTTCCAGAAATGAACCCGGACCTTATTTTTAAAATTGATGATGGTGGATGCGTTGAATACGTCAACCCTACGGTGAAAAGTCACCTTGATCGTTTGGGGCTTGATGAATATGACGCGGCCTCGATCTTGCCCGAAGATTTTCTATCCCATATTAAAGCCGTATCCGGACAAGATAAAATCACCCAAGTGTCCCACTATATCGACGGGGCCAACATTGAATTCACGTTTAGGGGTATTGAAGCCCACACATCGGTCTTTGTTTCAGGGCACGATTCAACGCGTTTGCACAACCTGCAACGCCACCTGAAAGAATCGCAAAATCATATTGATCAGATGACCGATTTTTTGGGCGACGCTTTGTCGGATTATGGTCAGGAAGAATTTGATATTCACAGCCTGCATCAGGGCATCATCGGGACCTTGATGAACCCCGACCAAAAGGACATGGACCTTCGGGCTTGCCATGTGTTTCTGGCTGAATTTAAGGACGGCAAACTAAGAGGCTACACCTATCAAAACACCAAAGACGGCATCGTTCGGGCCCCCGATGAAATCGTGATTGATCCCCAAAAAGAAAAATACGCCATTTTGCAAGGCATCGGCCAGCTGACGTGGTCAAATTGGGAAGATGAAGTTGATTGCATCGAAGACTTCCAAGCCCGCTTTCACCCCACCGTGCAAAAACAAATTGGCACCATTGAACGCTTTGCCACGTTTAACAGTGGACGTATTGCCCTGATTGCCTTTTACAACGGGCGCAAAATCACTGATTTGGATGCGATGGTTTTGAAAGGTTTGGCTGTTTATGCCAGCGGCCTGCACCGCATTTCCCATGAACAGACGCAAACCGAACAGGCGTTCGTGTATACGGTGAATTCCCTGGCCCGCGCGTCCGAAGCCAATGACGAAGATACCGGTGATCATATCGTGCGCATCAATGAATATTCCCGCGCCATCGCCGCAGCCATGGATTTGCCCGCTGAATTTGTGCGCACCATCCATTATTCGGCGCAAATGCATGATGTGGGAAAAATCCATGTGAATCCGGCGATTTTGAAAAAGCCGGGAAAATTGACGGCGGCTGAATTTAAAGAAATGCAATCTCACCCGACCTATGGCGCGAAAATTTTGGGGGAGTCTTCTCGACTGGCTATGGCGGCTGAAATTGCCCTTGGTCATCATGAAAAGTACAATGGCAAGGGTTATCCCAAGGGATTGTCCGGCGAAGACATTCCCTTGTCCGCACGGATTGTGGCGTTGGTAGATGTTTATGATGCTTTGCGTCAAAAACGCGTTTACAAACCTGCATTTTCCCATAAAAAAGCCATGGATATTATCACCAAAGGCGATGGACGAACCGACCCGGCTGAGTTCGACCCAAAAGTTCTCGCAGCGTTTTTGAAAATCGAAACCGAAATGGAACAGATCTTCGATAGCTATGTTAATTAACGCCTTTTAAGAGCAATGCCTTGAGTGTATTTGTCGTTTGGTTAATACTATAAAAAATTGATGATTGCGATTAGAGGATTCTATGGCGGATAAGGGTTGGCAAAAAAGCACGTTCGAGGTCCAAACGACCAAGTCTGGTCGCTGGCTGATCGAAATGACGTCCGCGCACAAAACCGAAGCCTTAAAATGCGTTGATGATTTGTTGGCCCAAAACCCCGGTGAAGGCGTGCGGATCGTTGAACAACGTGACAATTGGCTCACGGAAAAAGTCATATTTGAACAAAAGTCCGATAAAAATGCCAAAGCGCTGAAGCCCGTATTTGTCACTGATCTGCAGATGTGCACGACTTTTTCCGATTATTATGCCTTACCGTCCCGCTTAACCATTGGCCGATTGTTGCGGGGGTATTTGGACCAGCACGGGCTTATGGCGTTGGAGCTATTGTCCAATATTGGGCATTTGCGGGCCTTGGACCGTATGGACAAATACTTTCCCCCGGCCATGCAGCACATTGCACAGCTGCAATCGCAAAAATCGGATCAAAGCAAAACAGATCGTCTTGATCGGCTTTATTTGGTGTTTGAAAAAGTCCAAAAACGCGCGCGGCGGGCCGAAGACGATTATGAAAAATACGCTCAAATGTTGGAACAGCATGGCGCAGACCGGGCTCTTTCTGAAATCCGCGCGACCCATCCCAAAACTTTTGAAATTGTCGTGTCGGGCATGTTGGCTTTGTATCTGCGCGGACTCACATGGGCTCAGAAATTGGCTCTTTCCATTGATATAGCCGAACATTCAAGAGGCCCGGCAACGTTGCGCTTGGCCGATGAATTAATTGCTGAAATCCTTAACGGCGGGGAAGCCATTGATGAATTGTTTCGGGGCTTTTCAACCTGTGGCGATGCGTGGAAAGTCTTTGTGTTGTTGACCAGTGGACGATTGAGCAAGCCGCCAAAATACATGGCACCGGAAATCAAACGCTTAAACGATTTGTTCTTAGCGTTTGATTTAAAAGAAACCCGTGACGTGTTGTTAAAACGCATTTCGAGCGGTTTATCCAGCACCCAAAAACTTTCGAAAAACGGGCGCGATGCTGACCGCAATACATTCATTTCTTTGGTCCGCGATTTGGCGGAACCCACGGGATTAACGGGCGGGGCCGACATGGCCGAGGCCGTGGTCAAACGCGCCAAAACCCTGTTGGGGGCCGAAGGCGGCGATTTGCCCATCGAAACCGCCATTCGCCAAGCCCTTTACCTGATGCCCAGTCAGGCCGGACGATTAGGTTTGTTGTTGGATTTTGCAGCGTCAAACTTGGGCCAAAAACATGATAATTTGGTGCGTCAACAATTGTTGCATTTGTTGGATGAACTCAAATCGATCTTTGATTTGTTCCCCTCCGATGTGGCGCAAAAAGATCACATTTTGCAAATTGAACATCTGCGCAAGCGTCTTACGCTCAGCACCTTGGGGGAACAATTTCAAAGCACCGTGGGCCAGTCGTTTGATAAACTGTTGACCGGGGAAACGGCGTCCCCTACACCCACGGCAACACCAGAACAAGAAGACGCAAATCCTGTTTCGCAACAGGCTCCGGCTAAACTTGTTAAAAGCGGTACAGACGAAGCCTGTATCAAAGCCGGAGGCGTGCTCTTTAACGAAGGAGACGTCGGCGAAGAAGCTTATTTGGTGATCCACGGTAGTATCGAAATTTACAGGACACTTGGCGATAAAAAAAACCACTTGGCGGTCGTCGGGGCCGGGGAAATCATCGGTGAAATGGCCTTGGTCGACAATCAACCCCGCGTGGCTTCGGCGTTGGCGTTGGAAGACACGATTTTGGTGTGTATTTCCCAAGACAACCTGCAAGAACGCATCGCAAAACTGGCCAAACGCGACACGGTCATGCACCTGTTGTTAAAAACCCTGGTGCGTCGCCTGCGCGGATTAGCCCGCAATACGGAGTAAAGGGGAGGAGGGGGCTTAGCCTTTAATGCGTCCACCAATCGTATAGGTCACCGTGCGGCCTTGTTGGTCTTTGCCGATGCCGCTGGCGCCTTTTCCATCACCAAATGCGGTGAACGTTCCGCTGGCTTTTAAATCATTCGCACAGGCAATTTCCCAATTGCCTTTGGTGCGGCTGGTGGCTTGGTAGTTGCCCCGGCATTCGCCAGCGTTGTTGGGCATTTGAATGCGTACGGTTCCGGCCACGCCGCCCCCGGTTTCTTCGATGGTGCCGGAAAACATTTCCGCAAAGCCTTCCCAATTAACGGCGATGGGGCGGGTGTCGCCACGACCCTTGGGCGCGCGACCTTGTTTGGCGAGGTAACTTGTGAGGAAATCTGAAGGATAAAGCTCATGGGTATCTTCTCCACAGCCTGATTCTGCTTTTTCAATGTCGAAAATGATGTTCGTCCCCCACCCTCGGTAAAAGGTTGAAGCTTGATAAACACCGTCGCGAATTTCGCGGACGTTTGAGATGTAAATTTCATCAACATTAAAGGCGCTTGAACGTGAATTTGAGCCTTTCGACTTGGTTAAAACACAATCGGTAGCCAAAACATTACGCGCCAGCATCGCCTTTTCAGGATCAATCCCAGCCGATCTTTGCGCTGTTACACAGGCGCTGAGGCTAAGCCCCAAAACAACGGAAAGCGCGGATAGGCGTATAAAGTTCAACAAAATAGTTCCCCCCAAAAATACCCACATATTAAAAGTGGTTCATACGGTAATGTTATCTTCTTTTGGTTGAGTAATCAAGGTGTCTAGTCGGCGAAAAATTCTAGCAACCATTCCATTTCGTCTTGGGTCAGCGGGTATTTTCCGTTGCTGGGTCTGATGACTTTGTTCGGTGTGATGCGGCCCAAATGTTTTTGTACCATTATGGAACTTTCGGCCGTTAATTCGGCTTTCCAACACAGCGCCACGATGCCTTTGGCATTGTCGGCGTTGGCGATTTTTTCGACTGTACTGACCCTTAGCCCGGATAAAACGGCCAGCACCGCGATGGGGTATTCTTTTTGCCCGGATTTAAGGGCGGTTTGGACCACGGCGGGGTCAAGGTTGCCTTCTTTGTGCAGGCGTTTGGCCTTGGCATAAGGCGTTTCGGTGTTTTCAGAAGCTTCGTCTTCGGCGGCAATATCTAAACGGAAAGCGACTTCTTCGCGCACGGCCGCGGCGGTTTCGGGGTCCAGGTCCTTGCGGCTTAACAGCGCCTTGATTAAATGGTCGGCGACAAAATCAGCCAGCCGCAACGCGACACCCTTGGGCAAGGTTGGACGGTGCACCAATGGCGTTTGCAGGGATTTAACGGTGCGTGATTTGTCGCAAATGCGTTCCAGCAAATCTTCTTTGATGTTTGCCGATGCGTTTTCCAACAGGGCCGAGACGGCAACCGTATCGTTGGTGGCAAAGATTTCTTCCATCACTTCATCGGGCAAACTACCACGATTGGCGATGGCGCTGAGCGCCCCTTCGACGGGGTTTAAGTTGATGATATGCAGCAGGTCGTCATCTGTAAGGACGGGCGAGTTTTCCAACACCGGAGCACACACCACCAATTGGGAATCTTCGGCCAAATGGCGGATAACGGCGGGCGGCGCATCGGCCATGTCTTTGAGGGTTTCGGCAACGATTTGGCGAACTTTGGTGGCTTGATCTTTGGCCAGAGCCTCAAGAGCCGCATAAGTCGTTTGGCGGATTTTATCCACCTCGTCGGCCCTCAAGCCCGGCGCTAATTTTGAAATTTTAGCGGCCAAAACGCTGCGAACCTCGACATTTTTGTCCTTGGTCAGCATCAGATCGGCTTGGCGGGGGGTGGTCGGGTTGGACGCAATGGCTTCGCGCACAGAAGAAGCTTGGTCCTGGGCTAAGAAGTATAAAATTTCAGGCTGAGCTTTTTTATGTTCTGCGACTTCTTTGCGAAT
>NVTL01000064.1 GCA_002401565.1 Rhodospirillaceae bacterium | reverse complement strand
CGAAGGCTTGATTTTGATGGCCGACAATAAAAACCCGCGTTTCATCCAAGATAAAATGAACAGCTATCTTGATCCGGCCATTCATTTCAGCATCGACAAAGCACGCAGCAAATAATACGGAGCTTTTATTGTGCCGCCACCACCGATTACCGAATAACCAGATGAAGAAGAATGGCTTGTCACCTATGCTGACGCCATTACCCTTTTGATGGCCTTTTTTGTGATGCTGGTATCGTTTTCCAAAATCGATCTGCCCATGTTCGAAGCCGTCATGGCGGGCATCAGCGAAGAAATCGGTTTGGGTAAGGATACCGCGCAATCCATCACCCAACAGACCGTCACGGCGATTGAGTCTGCGGCTTTTGAAATGAGCATGGAACAAGAAATCGAAGTGCAAAAAGACGACAAAGGCGTCGTCATTGAAATGGGCAGCAAGTCATTTTTCAAACCCGGCACGGCTCAAATCACCGATGTAGGTTTGGGCGTCATTGGCAGCTGGGCCGGAATCCTCACCAARGATCARTTTAAATATTTYTTCGTCGAAGTCGAAGGTCACACCGATGACGACCCCATCAACACCGAAAAGTTCCCGTCAAACTGGGAACTWTCTGCGGCSCGCGCCGGGGCCGTTGTGCGCGTGATGGAAAGTGAAAACATCTTGCCRTTCCAATTGAAGGTCGTGGGYTTAGGKTCTTCGCACCCCAAGGTGCCAAACCGCGATTTTGATGGCAATCCTCTGAAAGAAAACCAGGCCAAAAACCGCCGCATTGTGGTGCATCTGATTCAAATGGTTCGAAAAGAAAAAGAAGAACTGGATCAGGTTCTGTTGGACATTCGATTAGAAAAAGAAGAACGCCTGCGCATCGCCGAAGACGAGGCCAAACAGAAAGCCGTGCAAGATTCACTGCAAGCCACGGAACCCGCACCAGCTGCACCAATGGCGGCACCGGCTCCGGCTCCGGCTCCGGCTCCTGCACCAGCCCCCGCACTGTAGGTTAAACATCGGACACAAAAAAGCCGCCTCAATCGGGCGGCCTTTTTAATTTATGATTTTGGATCCTAGGGCTTAATCGTCGCCATAAACCAAGACCTCGCCTTCGCGCGCGATGAACGTCCCATCCCATACGGCCTTGGCCTGAACTCCGATATCATCCATGAAATCATCGGTATGTTCCGGATCATGGTGGAAAATTGCCATGGATTTGACGTTCGCCGCTTTGCACAGCTTTACACCTTGGTTCCACGTGGAATGGCCCCAGCCGATTTTTGAAGGGAATTCTTCTTCGGTATAGGTGCTGTCATAAATAACCAAGTCAGCGCCTTCGATCAGGCCCAGAATGTTTTGATCCAATTGTCCAGGTACGTGTTCGGTATCGGTCACATAACACACCGCACTGCCCTTGTGTTCAATGCGAAAACCCGTGGCGCCGTTGGGGTGATTTAAGGGGGCTGTGCGCACATGAACATCATCAAATATATCCATTTCATCGCCCGCTTCAAAATCTTCGAACGTCATTTTGGCTTGCATGGCTGATAACGGTACCGGAAACATGGGGTTATCCATTTGCGTCGCCAGAACGTTTTGAATGCTTTCTTCACCACTGAGGTGGCCAGCCAAAATCCGCAAAGTACGAGAAGGATCATAGGCCGGAACAAAAAACGGAAAACCATTGATGTGATCCCAATGGGTATGGGTCAGCAATATTTGTACGTCTTTGACATCATCTTTTAAGAATTCTTTGCCAAGGCCACGAATACCTGTACCGGCGTCTAAAATCAAACGGCGGCCACTTGCATTAATTTCAATACAACTGGTATTTCCACCATATTTAATATGATCAACCGATGGGCACGCGATGCTTCCGCGTACGCCCCAAAATTTGACGGATAGTGTCATTCTAATTCCCGCTACTTCTTTTTTCGTAATGGCTTAAAGGCGTAAATTTCCCTTAAGTCTGCACACTTTACCCCAGCTTATCGCTGTGCGCTAACACTATCCTACATATAGGATCGTTTAAAAGTGATGAACATCACACTTGGACGATTTT
Organism: Rhodospirillaceae bacterium; assembly: GCA_002401565.1. Lineage (GTDB taxonomy): Bacteria > Pseudomonadota > Alphaproteobacteria > Rhodospirillales > Magnetovibrionaceae > JANLGW01. Next base: position 17,085 of record NVTL01000064.1, on the reverse strand, counting down.
TAGGGGGGGAAACCCAGATATTTTCAATATTTTTCGCGCATTTGCCTGATTTGCCGAAATTTCCAGCAAGCCCACCGCATTTTCGTACACAAAAAATTCACCAGGCTGGGCATCTGAAAATGTCCGGTATTTTGGTAATTTTCGTCCAGAAATCTCAATCGTCTCATTTTCAGGCAATGACTTTGCCCGTATGCCCGTCATCAGGTTGCCAAATCCATCGCTGTAAATTACCGCCTGCACATCATCAACAAAGCTTGATTTACGAATACTCTCGACCGCAAGAGGCCTTAACCCATGTTTATTGCCAACCGCCAGCCGCGCCGCTTGCGGGGCAAAAATGTCGCGCCCATGAAAGCTTACCGACACATCTTTGGGAATTTCGGTGATTTCAAAGACTTCGGCGTCCGAACCAAATTGGCGAAGAACATGTTCAAACAGTCCATTTAACGGCCCAACAAACCACCAGCCCCCGGCAAAAACCACGCCGGGCTTGCGTTGGTCGGTGCCCACACCGGGGTCAACCACACAAACAAAAATGGTGCCTTTGGGAAAGTCACGGACATGAGCCGCCAACAAGGCTGACCCGGCCTGAATGTCGTGGGCCGGCACATCATGAAACAGATCAATCACGGCACACTCAGGTGCTCCGTCAAGCAAGCGCGCCTTCATCTGCCCCGTATAGGGCAGTCCAAAGTCACAAAACAGGACAATCGGACTAAAATTGGGCATCTGGCTGAGCTGAATTAAGCCGTGTGTTCCAAGAATGCCGCGTCACCTGCTTCTTCAAGCTGGCTAACCGCAGCCGTCATGGCGGCTTGCACTTTTTGAAAGGCGCGGACTTCCAATTGACGGATGCGTTCGCGCGATACACCAAAATGCACGCCCAATTTTTCTAACGTCACGGGGTCTTCTGTAAGACGACGTTCGACGAAGATGTGGCGTTCACGATCATCTAAATCGGAAATCGCGTCTTGCAACAACCCGTTATTTAACGAACGTTCCTGACCACCCGCCGCGAGTTCTTCGGGTGATGCGCCCTCATAGACCAATTGGTCTTGAAATTCGATGGTGCTGTCGCCGTCTTGACCCACGGGCGCGTTCAGGCTCATGTCCTTAGACGCCAAACGACGGTTCATGTTGATCACTTCGCGTTCGGAAATATCCAAATCATCGGACAGCAATTGAGCCTGTGCCGGGGAAAGCTCACCGGAATCTTCGATGCCAAGGCGTCTTTTGTGACGACGTAGGCTSAAAAACAACTTTTTCTGAGCCGCAACCGTACCCATTTTCACCAAAGACCAAGACCGCAAAACGTATTCGGTGATCGACGCTTTAATCCACCACATGGCATAGGTGGACAAGCGAAAACCGCGTTCGGGCTCAAATTTTTTGACGGCTTTCATCAAGCCAATATTGCCTTCGGATACTAAATCGGCAACGGGCAGACCATAACCGCGATAACCCATGGCGATTTTCACCACCAAACGCAGGTGACTGGTCACCAATTGGTGCGCAGCGTCGCGGTCAGCTTCATCGCGCCAACGTTCGGCGAGCTCGCGTTCAACGGTGGCTTCCAAAATCGGATATTTCCAAGCTTCCTTGAAATAATCAGATAGGCCGCCTTCGGTATTGGCAACGGAAAAATTACGGGGTGTAGCAACAGTATTGGTCATGGCGAGTGAAACTCCCAAATTAATCAAAACGCATCAATTGCGCGGAACAAAAGATCTTAGCTGAAATCCCGTGGGTGATGTCCGGGGTGGCGGCGACGATAACGAATATCATTGCGCTTAACCCGAATGGGAATAGGCTTAAGATTAGGTTGCTTCATTTGAGAAATGGACGGAGATAACGATGCGAGTACCGCAACAACAAGGGCTGAAATTGCAATTGCAAAGCCGCTTATAAATAAATTTTCATATGAAAATAAATCAGATGAGATTAAATCGTACGTCATTCGGGTATTCTCCTGTAGAAGCAATGTCCCAACAAACCTGAACCAAGAATACGGCGAAGAAATGGCAGATTTAAGACATCTGATCTTTTTTCGCACAGGGCCTCACAGACCCATCAAAGTCCAAGCACTTTAATCCGCCAAACTTGGCCAGATATTCGGGCGGCAAAGCTCTTTTTTGAGCCGACCACCCTTGCCCAGCCCCTTTAGGGCACTGAACATTACAACACTCGCATGTATACCTTAGCGGAGTCAAGGGGTATTGCCAAAAAACCCTTGCAATACCTATGTTTTTAGCATGGTTATATAACTCAGCATTATCCGGTATGATAGCGTATAACAACCCTTTTAACGGCCCTTTTGCCCCTGTTGGATAGCCCATGACGTCTCAAACTGCCGCCACTTCTGACCCTGCCCCGTTACGCATCATATTAGCCCAACCGCGCGGATTTTGTGCCGGGGTTGACCGCGCCATCGCCATTGTTAAAAAGGCTTTGGAAAAATATGGGGCGCCCGTTTATGTGCGTCATGAAATTGTTCACAATCGTTTTGTGGTTGATGAACTTAAGGGTCTGGGCGCCGTTTTTGTTAAGGAATTGGACGAAATTCCCGAAGGCGGCCACACCATTTTTTCCGCCCACGGCGTATCGGACAAAGTTGAAAACGAAGCCAAACGCCGCGATCTTCCGTACATCGATGCCGCCTGCCCGCTGGTCACCAAAATCCATCGTCAGGGCCAAAAACATGCCGATAAAGGCAAAGAAGTCATCTTGATCGGCCACGAAGGCCACCCCGAAGTGGTCGGCACATTGGGCCGCATTCACGGCACCACGCATTTGGTCGGCAGCGTCGAAGATGTCGAAAATTTGGTCACCAACACATTGGATCAGCTGTCTTACATCACGCAAACCACGCTCAGCGTTGACGATACCCGCGATATTATCGACGCCCTGAAAAGCCGTTTTCCGGCCATTAAAGGCCCGGCGTTAAAGGACATTTGCTACGCCACCCAAAACCGCCAACAAGCCGTCCGGGACTTGGTCAAACATGAAAACATCGGCTTGTTGTTGGTGATTGGCGCTAAAAATAGTTCAAATTCAAATCGATTGCGCGAAATTGGCACCGACTGCACCGTGCCCAGCTACTTAATTGACGATGCCGATGCTCTGGACCCCGCTTGGTTAGACAACATCGAAACGGTCGGCATCACCGCCGGAGCCTCGGCACCAGAGATATTGTTGCAAGGCGTGCTGGACAAACTCGCCGAATTTCGCACCACAAAAGTCCACATCCTATCCGGCATAGAAGAAAACATGCATTTCAAATTGCCTGAAGAATTACGGGGCTAGCCTAAAACAGCTTCCGCCGCTTTTCGCCCGGACCGCACAGCACTTTCGATGGTGGCCGGTAGGCCTGTGTTGGTCCAGTCCCCGGCTAAATATAGATTTTCGTATTTTGTTTGTGGGTTTGCCCGCAAGCTCACGGCTTTGGGACTTTGCACGAAGGTTGCCCGGCGTTCTTTGATGACCCGGTACGGCGGGATTTGATCGTTTTTTAAGTTCAAGACTTTGACCACATCTGGCCACAGCGCCGTGGCAATGTCTTCGGCGGATTTTTTGACCCAGTCGTCGGCGACGCTCATGGTCACGGACGCGATGTCGCCCCGTGTGAACACCCATTGCACGGGCGATCCGACCAGCCCCTTGAACCCGGCCTCGACCACATCGTCTAAGCGAAAGTGCACGTTTAATATGGCGTGGGCACCATGAGGAACGGCTAAATCATCCAGCACGCCTTCTATGGCAAAATGCGGAATGGCCAGCACCACCTGATCCGTGGCCCCCAAAACTTCGGCCCCGTTTGAAAAGTTCAGACACGATACCCGGTCCTCTTGAAAATCCAAGCTTTGCAGACGTTTGCCAAACTGAACATCAACACCCAAATCCTTTAAGGTTTTTAAGGCCGGATCAACCAAGGCCGCGCCCAATCCCCGGCGCGTCAACAACGGGCGCGCGTAATATCCGCCCAACAAGACGGTTTCTTCGAACACCGCCCATAATAATTCAGCCGCGGCTTCATCTGGATGGGCATTCAACACACCCACGCACAAAGGTTCCCAAAAGCCGCGAAAATGCGGTGCCGTTGTATCTAAACAGTTTGCAACGGTTTTGCCCTTGGATTGTTTCAACGCCAAAACGTCCAGGATTAAAGCCCAGGGGCTGACGTTGGGCGGACGACGTCCGGCATCAAATATCCACGCCAGCAAAGCCAGTTTGCCCCGCCCTGCCCCTAAATCAACCGACCACCTTTGCTCGTTTGAAACGTCCAGAAAATCGAATTTGGCGCGCTCCAAGGCATAGACTTCATTCCGCCCGCCCGTCAGTTCTAACAAGGCCATGATATCGGTATTGCCGCTCATCATCAGGTGAGCGCCATTGTCGATGATGGTATCTAGGGATTTGTCATAAAAGCTGCGGCAGCGGCCACCGGCGTGGGGGGCGGCTTCGAAAACGGTGACGTCTGATCCGGATTTTGCCAAACGTACAGCAGCGGACAGTCCGGCCAGTCCGGCGCCGATCACGTGCACACGCGGGCTCATCCAAACACACCGTACCGCAAAGCCAGCCACAGTTTTTTAAATTTTGAAAATTTCACGGGGATATGCACATTGGCCAGGCCACGCATTTCCAGGCCTTCTAACACCCGGCTATACACCGCCTGCATCATGCGGGCGGGGCGTGTTGCAGAACGGTCTAGACGGCTGAGTGCGTCACGGGCTTGGTCATAATGATTGTGCGCACGGGCGGCCAAAACGTCCAAGGCCGCGCCTAAATTTGGGTTTTGCATGACGGCTTGGGGACTATCGCCTGATGCCCCATGCGCCGCCAATAAATCGGCGGGCAAATACAAACGCCCACGTTCTGCGTCTTCTTCGATGTCGCGCAAAATATTGGTGATTTGCAAGGCCCGGCCCAAATGATAGGCCAGCTGATCCGCGTCAGGACCAGATATGCCAAACACCTTATCGGACAATCGTCCCACCGCTGACGCCACCCGGTCGATGTACAAATCAAACGTGGCTTCGTCTTTCATGGTGACGGTATCGTACGCATCCATTTCCATGCCATCGATGACCGCCAAAAGATCATCTTTTTCCACATCAAAATGGTCCATCACGCAGCGTAAATCTTCGACACAGGCGGGCACGGGTTTGCCACCTGAAAACAGAATTTCAACGGCTTTGCGGTGAACTTCTAAATCTTGCATTTTTTGCGCTGCGGGATCGTCCCCATCGGCGATATCATCAACCACACGGCAAAAGGCATAGACCCGAAACATGGCTTCGCGTTTGCGCGCGGGCAACAGTTTCAGCGCCCAATAAAAGGAACTGCCCGAAGCATTCAGAGTGTTTTCAGCGTTTGAGCTCACGCGCGTAAAGCTCCCCATAAAAAATGCAGTGCCGCTTGGACTTTAGAAAGTTCAACCCGCACGGCCACCGGGTCTTTCAAGCGCAATTGTTTCGATAAGGCCTTGGCAATGTTTATAATGCCCCCGGCTTCGCGCGCCAAGGACCGAGATTGAATATCTTTGGTCAACGGGGCGGCTTCGATCAACAATGCATCCACACCGTCCAACATCTGATCCAAAACCTTGCGCAGGTTTGGGGTTGAGCGTTCGGCGGCTAAATCCTTTTCGACCACACCCAAATCCGTCATCCAGTCCGCCGGAACATAAATGCGGTCCAACGACAAATAGTCGTCTTTAACATCCTGAATGTGGTTGAGGATTTGCAACGCCGCACACAAAGCATCGTTGGCTTTAAAGCCGTTAAAGGCTTTTCCGTCTTCTAAATCAATYAGGTAACGSCCAACRGGSGCCGCCGAYAATTCRYAATACGMCATCAAATCYGCCCAATCRTCGGTGCGSGRTTTTTCCGCRTCCCGCATGAAYGCTTTTAACAAATCTTGSGCATGSGCATGMGTRACRTYGGTGGCSTTCAGGCTTTGGTGYARTTTATRAACGTTGGGGCTGGGGTCTTCGGACCCACTGGCCAGTTGCTGGCTCATGCCCATCAGAACGTCGAGTTTTTCTTCCGCGCCTAAGCTGGGATCATCCGCCACATCATCGGCGGCCCGCGCAAAGGCATAAAACGCCATCACATGCGGACGCGACTTTGCAGACAATAAACGACTGGCAACGGGGAAGTTTTCGTCACCCGCTCCTTTAGCGCTCATCGTTAAAACCTTATTTGTTGAGTTGTACGATTTTGGTGCGCAACAGGTCATTCAGCGCGGAAACTTTACCACCGTTTGAACGGATGACCGATGCAAACTCTTTGCGTTGAGTTTGGCTCATGGAAATGCCTTCGACATAAACGTCGATGATTTTATACACATCGGCCTTGGCCCGCACACGCCAATTTACGCGAATGGCTCCGTCACCGCTGGGGCGATTGATTTTGGAATATACGATGGCGTCTTTACCGGGATCGGCAACGGATTTTAAAACGTTCAGTTTTTCACCCGAATACTGGTCAAAGCGTTCCACGTAAGTCACCACGATATAGTCTTCGAACAACGTCAGGTATTCGGCCTTTTCCATGTCCGATGCAGCACGCCAAGACCGCCCCAACACCCAACGGCCAATCAACGGCACGTCAAAGTTAGCGTTCAAAAGGACGCGAAAACGGGTCATGCGATCTTCGCGGCTGACGCCTTCGGCGGTCAGCGCCTGAATGGCTTCATCCGCCATGCCTTCGACAAAGGTTTGAGCCGGGTCAGCAGCTTGGGCTGAAGTCGACGTCAGGGGCGCGCCCAAAACGGAAAGCACAAAAACAAAAAAACTGACAAGAGCAATGCGGCGCGTAAACATGGATGGCGTTCCTAAATTCTTAAAAAAACGATCTCTATATACTGCGGATAATAAGGGCATTTTTATGGCTTGGCAATTGCCTCTGAAAATTTAGGTTAAGCCCTAATCTTTACGATAATTTAGCCCGTACGACGTCCGTAAATCCTTGAAGTATATAGTCTTTTGATTCAAATACGGGGCGTTTAACCAACGTTGGGTTATCCACCAACACCTGCACCACCGTTACGTCATTCAGACTAGATTTGTCTTTTTCAGGCAAATGGCGCCATGTTGTTGACCGTTTGTTCAAAACCGATTCCCAACCATTAACGTCGACCCAACGCTGTACGGTGGTGGTGTCCAAACCATCTTTACGAAAATCGTGAAAGGTATAGGTCGTGCCATTTGCATCCAACCACTTCAAGGCTTTACGCACGGTATCGCAATTTTTTATTCCATAAACGGTGAGCATGATTCTCAAGTTCCTTTGACCAAAACGTTGCTTATGGCTACTCTGCTTTGAAATCTAGAACAAGTCTAAAAAAGGGCTCCCCACCATGCTTTGTGTCATCTCCCCCGCGAAACGTTTGAACGTAAAAGAATGGGACCGCGATATGGCGGGGCTCAGCACACCCGATTGGACCAAGGATATCACCGAGCTGTCTGATATTGCGCGAAAGTTAGATGTTGCTGATTACGAAAAATTGATGCACATCAGCGAAAACCAAGCCGCCAAGGTCAGCGCTTATTACGACGATTTCAGCCTTCCCCACACCCCCGACAACGCCAAGCCCGCGAGTTTGATGTTTTCCGGTGATACTTATTTGGGGCTAGACGCCCCTACGTTAAGCCCCAAAGACCTGACCTATGCCCAAGATCACGTGATGATTATTTCAGGCCTGTATGGCAAGCTGCGCCCGTTTGATTTGGTGCGCCCGTTTCGTTTGGACATGGGGACCAAGTTGCAAACCCCACGCGGTAAAAATCTGTATGAGTTTTGGGGCGATAAAATTTCCGATGCTTTTACCCAACAAATGAAAGATACAAAATCAAAGGCGTTGGTGAACCTAGCCAGCATCGAATATTTCAAGGCCGCCAAGGGTGATAAACTGGCCCAAAACGGCGTGCGTGTGATTACCCCCAATTTCAAAGAAATCCGCGACAACGGCGACATCAAAACCATGAGCATGTTTGTCAAACGGGCGCGCGGGTCCATGGCGCGGTGGATTGTCGAAAACCGCATCACCAACCCCGAAGACCTAAAGGACTTTAACGTTGGCGGATACACGTTCCAACCCGGTGCCAGCGAAGGCGACGATTGGTCGTTTGCCCGTCCGCAACCGCCAAAAAAGACCAAGGGAAAAGCGGCCTCGGCTGATGATCAGACTCCGCGTCGCCGCAAATAAGTGGACGCAGATGCCCGGTACGCACCGGACGTCACCACCACGCCAACCGTGACCGTAACCACAACGGCCAACGCCGCCAACTGGACGCCGCCGCCAAGGCCGATGGAAACGCCCGTTAAGCCTGCGGCTTTTGCCACACCGTAAGCTAAACCTAAGCCGATTGGAACGGCGACCAACGCCACCACCAAACCCAACGCCACAAATTCAAGGGCAAGCTGGCCCAGCAATTGGCTTTGACGCGCGCCCAAAACTTTAAACAACAAAGCTTCGTCGGTGCGATTGCGCAGGCCTTGCAAGATACTGCCCGCCAACACCACCAACGCCGCCACGCCACACAACATCGCCGCCATGGTCAGGCCTTGCACCATGGCGTTTAAGGCCGTGACCAGAGAACTTAAAACGTCACCTACCCGAATTAACGGTACATCGGGGAAGTTTGCTTTGATGCGGTTTTCCATGTCCAGAGCGCGGCCGGGATTGGCCTTTAAGGCTCCGGCAAACGTGTGGGGAATGTGGCTCAACGTGGTTTTACTGGCAACGATGGGAAACACCAAATCCAAGCCCGTCCAATCGATTTCTAAAAACCCTTTGAGGGGGGCCGTGACCACATGGCCTGATACATTTAAGGTGAGGGTATCGCCAAGCTTTAAGCCCATTTTTTTAGCAATTTCGCCATCCATCAATAGGCCCGCAGCGCCAAGGTCGTTTTCGTCATAAGACACCCCCCGGTCGCCGCGAACAACCCAGCTTAAAGACCTTGGAATGTTTAAGTCTTGCACCGCGACACCGTTTAAGGCCTGCACGCGGGCATGCAAAAACGGTTTGATGTTTAAGTCTTGGGTGCCGTCCCAATTTTGCAGATTTTGACGCAAACCTTGGGCCTGATCCAAGCTTAACGAAAACGCCACCACATCGGGGGCCTGGTTGGGTAAAGCATTTTGCACATGATGATCCGCCGCCCGGCCCAGACCGTCCAACGCCACCAATAAGGTCAAGGTCAGCCCCAACGCCATGACCACGGCCCCGGTGGGTGACCCGGCCCGGTGCAGGTTGCCCAACGCCATACGCAGGCCTGCGCTCCGGCCCTTGGAAAGTCTTTTGGCCACAGAGGAAATCAATCGCCCCAGGCCTAAATAAAACGCCGCCAAAAATAGCGAGCCCACCAAGAATACAGCACTTAAAACAGCCATGGGGGACACCCAAAAGACCAAGCCTAAAATCAGCAACACAATGATACCAGCGCCCAGCCAACCCGATAGCCCCGCCCCGCCCGGCACATGGTCAAAACGTTCGCGCAGCAGCAGTCGTGCATTGATGGACCCCACACTCATCAATGGCCACCACGCAAACAACAAGGCAATCAGCACGCCAAACAAAGCCGCCGCTAATAATGGTTTTACGGCGGGGACTCCGGACAAAGCAAATGGCACATGATCGGTCAAGGCAGAGGTCACCAGCATGGGCGCAAAGGCCCCAACACCAACGCCCAAAACGGCGCCAACCGACGCCGCCGCCATGACTTCCAAACCAATCGTCAACGCCACCACATTGGGCGGCGTGCCGATGGATTTTAAAATCGCAATGGTGCTGAGCTTTGATGAAATGTGAGCGCGCACAGCCGACGATATGCCCGCCCCGCCAATCAGCAATATGCCCAGCCCCATAAACAACAACACCACGTGCGCCATGGACAAGGTGCGTTCCACACCCGGCACGCCTTGGTGGGCATTGACCATGCGCCACCCGGCATCGGGAAAGGCTTTATCGATGGCCCAAAGAACCTTTGCGGCGTCTTGATCCGCGGTTAGTTTCAAGTGGCTGTAATAATAAATTTCGGCGCCCTCGGTGGCGAGGCCAGTGTCTTTTAAGCTGGACAAGGCCACCATCACACGGGGGCCTAAGCTGAACGCCCGAAAGGCGCGGTCGGGTTCGCTGGCTAAGATTCCGTTCAACTGATACGAAGCCGCACCAATGCGCAGTTTATCGCCAAGCTTCAAACCCAAGTCCGCATCGGCTACGGCACCATTCTGCGCCAAGGCCTCTTGCAGGGATAAACCAGACTGAAGCGTCGCCTGACCATACAGGGGATAATTTGCGTCGACTCCTTTGAGTTCAACCAGCGCGCCGTTAACCATAGGGCGCAGTTCAGACGTGACACTGACTTGGCCTTGGGATTTTAGGAATTTTAACTGTTGAGGATTTGGGGGCGTGTGAAACAGACGCAGGCTGATATCGCCGCCAACACCGTCTAGGGCTCCAGATTTGGCCCCGGTGCGAAGCGTATCGGACGCCGCCCCAACCAACGCCACGGCGGCGACACCGACAAAAACGCCTGCAATCAAAAGACCCAACGCACGCGCCCCACCCCGTATATCACGGGCGGCTAGGCGTAGACTTAAACGAACATCTTTAAAATTCACGGCGGCTCTTTATGTCAATATCAGTGATAACCCTGCCCATTGATATAATCGACCATTTCAATGCTATCAACCCGGCATTCGTTTAAGCTGTGTTTGACCAAGTCGCCAATGCTCACGATACCAACCAAAGTTGACTTATCCATAACCAAAACATGACGGGTTCTTTTCGCCGTCATAATATCACGCACCGTATCTAATGTATCGCCAATAGCGCACGTCACAACATTGATGGTGAGCACTTCGGCGACCAATACATCGCTTAAATCAGCACGTTCAGATAGGCTGTGAATAATATCACGTTCGGAAACAGTCCCGACCAATTGTTTATTTTCGTCTTGAACCAACGCAAAACCAATTTGTTCGCGTTTAAACATACGGGCTACGTCTTTAATCGTTTCTGTAGGATCAACAGTGATCAGGCCGTGTGCTTTATCTTCGATAATTGTTTTAACAAACATATGAAAACCCTCCTTTTGTTTCTGAAACTATTCTTTTAATATATGGGTATTGTTGCCTGCACTTTTCAGTAAAAAGATTGTGAAAATACGTTTGGACCTAAAAAATATGACAAATCGAACGGATATTGACCTCAAAGCCTTACGGGCAAAGCTGTTAGCCGAACGTGATGAATTGGTTCACGACACTGAAACTACGCAAAAAGACCGCCAAGCGGTTGCCTTAGATCAAGCTAGCGTGGGCCGCCTTTCGCGTATGGATGCCTTGCAAATTCAGGCCATGCAGGTCGAAACCGAACGCCGCCGCACCGTTGAACTTAACCGTATTGAAGCCGCCTTAAAACGCTTAGAAAGTGGCGATTATGGGCATTGTGTTGCGTGCGACGAAAAAATCGCGACCAAACGGTTGGACATGAACCCGGCCGTGCCCACCTGCATCGATTGTGCATCGCGCTAAATGAAAACCCTTCAATTCTTTTATAAAAACCGCCGCTTTTTGGGCTTTGGCTTGGCGTGCACGCTGGCCAGCAATTTTGGCCAGACGTTTTTCATTGCGTTGTTTGGCGATCACATTCGCACGACCTTTGATTTGGGCCATGCCGAATTTGGTGGTGTGTATTCTTCGGCGACCCTGATCAGCGCCGTCATCATATTATGGGCGGGACGATTGATTGATCGCGTGGATCTGCGCCTGTATACCGCCGTTATTTTCATCGGCCTTGCCTTATCGGCTGGGGCCATGTTCTTTGTCGAAACCCTGATGGGATTGGGCGCCGCCTTGGTGGGGCTTCGTTTGTTTGGTCAAGGGTTGTTGCGCCACACCGCCGTGGTCAGTCAGGCAAGATATTTCACCAAAACTAGGGGCCGCGCCATGAGCTTGGTCGGCCTTGGTTTTCCCCTCGCCGAAGCCACCTTCCCCGTAGTATTGGTGATGGCCTTGGCGTTTGTGAACTGGCGCGAAGCTTGGGGCTGGATGAGCGTCTATATCGTGCTGTTCCATCTGCCCTTGGTGTTGTGGTTGTTAAAAGGCCACGGCGAACGCCACAGGGACCTAGAAGAAAAATTGGCGCGTGAAGGTCAAACCGATACCCTGTCCAGCCGCACCATCGCCACCGACTGGCGATTTCAGATGATCGTCCCGGCGTCCCTGATGGGGCCATTTATGATGACTGGATTGTTTTTTCACCAACTCGCCATTGCAGATGCCAAAGGCTGGAGTTTCGAGCTGATCGCCGCCAGTTTTCCGGCCTTTGCCGCCGCCACGGTGATTTCATCCCTGACCACGGGAAGCCTGGTCGACCGTTTTGGTCCCGGCCGTATATTACCGTTTTTTGTGTGGCCTCAGGTCGCGGCCTTACTGGTTCTGGCCAGCACCAGCCATCCGTTGAGTGTGCCTGTGTATCTGGCCTTGGGTGGCCTCACCACCGGGGCGTCGACCGTATTGATCAGCGCGTCGTGGGCCGAAACATTTGGCGTTCGCCATTTGGGTAAAATTCGCTCCCTCACCTCGTCCCTAGCCGTGATGTCCACCGCCGTATCGCCGTTGTGGGCGGGATGGTTGCTGGACAATGGCTGGGCGGTTGAAGACATGGCCATCGGGGCCGCCATGATCACCGCCTCAACAGGACTGTTGGTGCTGATCCCCGCACGCGCTTTGCAAAAATCCAGACTTCCTTAACGCCTTGTTGTTACAATAACGCATCAGTCGATTCGTTTAAGGAGAGACTAAAATGCAAGAAGACCCGGCCCCAGATGCTTTCAGCTCAGCTGCTGGTCTTGCTCGTTTTTCACCATTCCTCATTATGTTCGCCAGCGCCTCCCAATTGGGGGCGTTTTTCATTTGTGCTTCACACATCCAAAAATGCGGAGAATATCATGTCTAAAAAAAGCCGTCATTGTGCCTCATCCCCCCAAGCAACATCTTCTGCAGACATTCATGCCCTGCGGTCCGGATCAAAAAAATCAAAATGGGACCCGTTAAGCGGAGCAACGCAGCCCGAAGACGAACGCCGGGATCAAAGTTATGTCAAAAACGTWTCGCCGCGCAGCGACGGACAAAAACAGTTGTTAGAGGCCATCGACACGCACAACTTGGTGATGGCCATAGGCCCGGCCGGAACGGGCAAAACGTATCTGGCGATTTCCAAAGCGGTTGAAGCTTTGGCCAAAGGTCAAGTGGGCCGCATCATYCTCACCCGCCCSGCRATYGAAGCCGGRGAAWSCCTTGGYTTYCTKCCCGGAGAYATGGAAGACAAAATCGCCCCCTATTTAAAACCGTTATTAGATGCTCTGACCGACCGCATGGGCGGGCGCAGCATGAAAACGATGCTGAAAAATGGCGAAATTGAAATTGCCCCGGTGGGTTTTATGCGCGGACGCACCCTCAACAATGCCTTTGTGGTAATCGATGAAGCCCAAAACTGTACATACATGCAAATCAAAATGCTGCTGACCCGTATGGGCTGGCATTCCACCATTGTGGTGACCGGAGACCCGGATCAATCCGACCTGTTGCCCGGCATGTCTGGACTGGCGGAAATCTCAAAAAAACTAGAAGCGTTGGAGTCTGTCGGCATCGTCAAACTATCCCAAAAAGACGTGGTGCGTCATCCATTGGTCGCGGAAATGCTTTCCGTCATTTAAGACTATTGCACTCCTTTAAGGGTACGGGCAGAATGCCTTAAACCTTAAGGAGAACGAACACATGCGTACCACAACGATGATTGCCCTGGTGGGTGCCCTTTTTGCCACAAGCCCGGCTTATGCCATCGACCTTAACCCGTTTGGTTATATCGCCAGTGCGGTTGAAGCTATTGCCGAAGACCGCAGCGCCGACGACATCAGCAAAGACTTGCAGCTGAAAGCCGCCATTGTCGCCGCCATAACCGATGAAATGGGCACGGATATCGCCTCTGTTTCCACCGATGTTTACGAACAGGACGTCATGTTAACCGGCGTTGTCGAAACCAAGGCGCAAAAGTCTCAGGCGGGCAAAATTGCCAAGGCCGCCAAGGACGCGAAAAAAATCTATAACGAAATTATCGTGCACAAAAAAACCGACGAAGACAAAGGCGTCGCCGAAGGTTTTGTTGACGATACCATCATTGAAAAGAAAACCAACGCGTTATTGCTTGACGGCAAGGGCGTGAACGTCACCAATTTCCGCTGGCGCTCTGTCGGCGGTCATGTATTTTTGTTTGGACGCGCGCTGTCTGGGGACGAAAAAGCCAAAGCCACACGGATTGTCAAAGACATCAAAGGCGTCACCCAAGTCACCAACTTGGCCAAAATTCGGGCCAAGTAAATATGCGGGCCATGTGGGTTGCCTGTGTGCTTTTGGGGCTTAGCAGTACGATTGCGGCCGCCGAAAAGTTACCGGGCAGCCTCACCGTGCACGGCCAAGGCAACATCCGCACCGCATGGTTAAGCCAGCCAACAAAACGCTATCGGCACGGTGTGTTTGGAAAGGCCGTTGAGGCCGGGGGCTTAACCGTCATCACACATGACGGTGTTGAGCTGACCCTTACCCTGCCCGACACCGCTGTATTTGAAGACCGCGAACCACGGCTGGTGGATTTAAACGGTGACGGACGGGACGAAATTATCTTGGTCAAAAGCACGCTGGATAAAGGCGCCGCTTTGGTCATCGCGGGTGTGCAAAATGGTCAACTGAACATCTTGGCCGAAGGAGCCCCCTTCGGATACGCGCACCGCTGGTTGAACCCCGTGGGCACCGGGGATTTTGATGGAGATGGTCAAATAGAGCTGGCTTACGTCGAAACGCCGCACATTGGCGGCACCTTAAGGATACTTCGTTGGGCGGGTGACAAATTGGTTGAAGTTTATGCTCAGCCCGGTTTTTCCAACCACAAATATGGTACACGAGAACTTGGCCTTTCGGGTGTGCTGGACACGAACCAAGATGGGATCAAAGATTTGATCGTACCCGATGCAGCGCGCCGCACATTGCGCATGGTCACCTTTGCCAACGGTGTATTTAAGGACCTGCGCACCATTGCCCTACCCGTACCTCTGCAAAAGCTTTATACTCAGCCCAATGCCTTAATCCTTACCCTTTCCAATGGTGAAACAAAAAACGTAAGGTTTCAGTAAGTTATAGGCCTTAGACTGTAGTTAAACCACGTCGTCATTCGTGCTTTAGGATCATGTCTATGAACTTTAAACGAACCCTTATATCCATGGCCGCAGCATTTTCATTAATGCTGGGGTTAAGCGCGTGCAGTGATAATACTGAACAGGTCAACAAAGCGGCCAAGCTGGTGGCTGACCATTACCGTCAAAATCCGCCCAGCCGCAACTGGCGCGTTTTATCTGTTAAAGCCGTCATTCCCGACGATAAAGTTGTGGTTCAAATTCTCGTCACTGAAGAAAAAGATGTCAACAGAATCAAGACCTTATCCCGCATGGATCAACTCCATGTCGCTAAACTGGCCTGCCCATTGATGTTTGATGAACTGCGCACTCAATTGGGCGCAGACACCCGCGTGTGGGTTGAATTAAAAGCCAACAACAAAGTTCTCGTCAATTCAATTTGCGCTCATTAAAGCCGATATTAAGGCACCCGCTTTACGTCAACGCCTGTTCTTTGGTTTTCAAAAACTTGATATCTGGAAAGTCGTCCGTGGCTTTGTTTAAGTGCCAAGCGTTGCGCGCCATATAAACCGGGGATCCGTCATGATCCAAACCTGTACTGGTGCGATTGGTGTCCATAAATTCTTTTAACAATTTAGGATCATCGGCTTCGACCCAACGCGCGGTATACAGTTCTGTTTGTTCAAAATGTACGGGGATTTGATATTCTGTGCGAATACGGTCCGCCAGCACTTCAAACTGCAAAGGTCCAACAACCCCCACAATCCAATCGGCACCGATGGTGGGCTTAAACACCCGCGCGGCGCCTTCTTCGGCGATTTGCTGCAGGGCTTTACCCAGATGTTTCGCCTTCATCGGATCGTCCGGACGCGCCTTTTGCAGGTATTCTGGCGCAAACGTAGGAATGCCGATAAAGCGTAAATCTTCGGATTCCGATAAGGTATCCCCAATACGCAGGTTGCCGTGATTGGGCAGGCCGATGATGTCCCCGGCAAAGGCTTCTTCGGCGACTTCCCTGTCTTGGGCCAAAAACAATACCGGGTTATGAATGTTTAAAACCTTGCCCGAACGGATGTGTTTTAATTTCATGCCCCGTTTAAAGTGACCGGAATTGATGCGCATGAATGCGATACGGTCACGGTGTTTGGGGTCCATGTTGGCCTGAATTTTAAAGATCACCCCGGAAACTTTCTTTTCGTCCGGGTCAACCGTGCGGGTGGTGGTGGGTTGCGGCAAGGGCGATGGGGCGTAACGCGCCAAGCCTTCCAGCAATTCCCGCACCCCAAAGTTATTCACGGCGGAACCGAAAAAGACCGGCGTCATGTGGCCTTCCAAATAAGCTTGGCGGTCAAATTCGGGGCAAAGTCCACGAGCCATTTCAACGTCTTCGCGAAGCTTTTGCAACGCATGTTCGGGCAAGAGTTCTGCCAACTTTGGATCGTCCAGCCCTGAAACTTTAATGCCTTCGCCGATGGTGTGACCCTTTGATCTGGCCATCAAAATCACCTGATCATTGATCAGGTCATAACAGCCCAAAAATTCACGGCCCATGCCAATCGGCCAAGTTGCGGGGGTCACGTCCAAAGCCAAAGCCTGTTCGACTTCGTCCAAAAGATCAAAGGGATCGCGACCTTCACGGTCTAATTTATTGACGAACGTGATAATCGGCATATCGCGCAGGCGGCACACTTCGAACAATTTTTGCGTTTGCGCTTCGATACCTTTGGCCGCATCCAAAACCATCACCGCGCTGTCAACGGCGGTGAGGGTGCGGTACGTGTCTTCGGAAAAATCTTCGTGACCCGGTGTGTCCAACAAATTGAACGTATAGTCTTGATAGTTAAAGGTCATCACGGAACTGGCGACCGAAATGCCGCGTTCTTGTT
>NVTL01000063.1 GCA_002401565.1 Rhodospirillaceae bacterium | reverse complement strand
ACCTTGACCAAAACAAAATGCAGATTGTACCCGGAACATTGTGTGGAACCCGGACATTCATCACAAGACTGCATCAAAAAAACCTTTCTTCATCATAAGCGTAAGTCTATAATTTAACGCATCATGCTCCTTTATTAAAGCCCTCGGTTAAGTCTAAATGTAAAGAGTTCAGGGATTTTTTGAATTCAAGCTTGCAACGCCCGCAAAAATACCGAAAATAGCCCCATAACTTAACGTCACGACCTTAAAGTCACTCGGAGATTCAACACAATGGCGAACGCCCGCATTTACTGCCCGACTTATAACATCATGCAATCGGGTAAAGCCCATGCCAGCAAATGGCTGTTGGAATTTGAACCTTCCGATAAAAAAACGCCAGACGCCCTGATGGGGTGGAGCGGTTCGGGTGACATGCACCAACAAATTAAACTGAGCTTTGACAGCTGTGACGAAGCCACAGCCTATGCCAAACGCGCAGGCATCGATGCGGAAGTGATTCCCACCAATGTCTCTAAAAAGACTTACAGAAACTATGCGGACCGCTTTGCGTTTGACCGCGTTAGATAGTTTCTAGGCGGCATTTTCAGTTTCCCCCAATGTTATGGCCCCGTAGCTCAGTAGGATAGAGCATCAGATTTCTAATCTGGCGGTCGCATGTTCGAATCATGCCGGGGTCACCATTCTTTCCTTTTAGGATTTCACCATGCTTGAACTTCATCAATTTGCTCCCAGCTATGACCTGCCCAATGCCAGCCTTTTTTGTATGAAGGTTGAAACGTTGTTGCGGATGGCGGGGTTAGATTATGAAACCCAGATGGTCAAAGATCCTTCGACCCTGCCCAAGGGCAAAGCCCCGATGATAACTGACGGGGATACGTCCGTTGCGGATTCAAGCTTTATCGCCAAATATTTGGAATCCAAACATGGTGCTGATTTTAATGCTGGTTTAAGTGACGAACAAAAAGCCACCGCGCACATGGTGCA
The DNA here is from genome assembly GCA_002401565.1 of Rhodospirillaceae bacterium. Lineage (GTDB taxonomy): Bacteria > Pseudomonadota > Alphaproteobacteria > Rhodospirillales > Magnetovibrionaceae > JANLGW01. The sequence goes on along the minus strand of NVTL01000063.1, from coordinate 18,324 downwards.
GGTGATGATCGAAGAACGCACCTATTGGGCTTTAGCGTACAGCCGTTGGATTGATGAAGATAATTGGGACGGCGTCAAAAACGTTTATTTTGGACGCATTCCCATGCCCATGCGCATGGCGGTGTCTAAACTGGCGCAAAAAAGCATGACGCGGAATCTTCAGGGCCACGGTATTGGTCGTCATGAAAAAGATGAAATTTACGCCTTGGCGATTTCCGATGTGCAAACCTTGGCCATCGTTATGGGCGACAAACCTTTTGTCATGGGTGATGACCCGACCTTGGTTGACGCCACGGTCTATGCCTTTTTGGCCAATGCATTGGTCGATGGAGTCGATAGCCCCTTGAAAGCCGAAATCGAAAAAAAATCCTGCTTTTCAGGCCTATGTTGACCGCATGACGGCCCGTTTTTTCGCTAAATAAATGGTTTTAAAAGATTTTTCCAACACACGTTTACATTAACATCTCATCCATATGTGTAATATACAGTAGCTGAATGCATGAGTATGATTCGTAAAGTGAATTGATGTTATTTAAGCTGTTGGGTTAAAACCACCATGTTCCGTGTACTCGTTATTGACGACGATAAGTTTGTCCGCATTTCCATCCGCACCGTTTTGGAAGCTGATGGTTATGAAGTGGATGAAGCCAAGGATGCTTTCGAAGGTATGGCGTTGCAAAAAACCTATAAGTTCGATGCGGCGATTGTCGATTTGTTGATGCCGCATAAGGATGGTTTAGAAACCATTCAGGGCCTGAAAGAACACAACCCAAATCTGCCGATTTTGGCGATTTCCGGTGGCGCGACTTCGGCTCATCAAAGCTTCTTTAATGCAGCCACATTGATGGGGGCAACGGCGACCTTGGAAAAGCCCTTTGGCGGTGAAGAGCTGTTATCGACCATGGCAACTGTGGTTGCTGCTCAAGTCGCTTAGTTCTTTAGCTTTTACAAACAGGCCGCGCCTTAATTTTTCCATAGCCAAAAACATTGTCTTTACCGGGCCGCCCTAAATCTGAGCTGGCCCCGATGAGAATCCTGCGCAAAGTCTTTACGTTTGGTGTTTTACCGCCTTGGCTTAAAATTGCGGCCATTACGGTCACATACGGGGCGGCATAAGACGTGCCGCTTTGGATTTTACCGCGCCCACCGGGCATGGCCGTAAACACAGCCACACCGGGGGCCGCAAAATCAACATATGATCCGGTATTGGCGTGATCATAAATGCGGTCGTCTTCTTTGATCGCCGTCACGGCGAGCACGTGTTGATAGGCGGCTGGAAACGCGGGTTTGTCCGACCGTCCCCAATTGCCCACCGAAGCCACCAAAATCAGGTTATGTTTTTTCGCAAGATCAAAGGCCTTGCGCACGACTTTGTTGTCGCTGCCCGCAAGCGATACATTTACCGCATGGACCTTTTGACCAATCATCCAATCCACGGCGCGCAACAATCCAATGGCCGAACCCACGGCTTTTCCGGTGCTGTTCAATTCAAACATATTGGCGGCAAAAAGCGTGGCACCAGGTTGCAAGCCGCCCCAGGCGGGCGTGCCCACCAACATCGCCGCCACGGCGGTTCCATGGCCCGCGGGGGCCGGTGTGCCGCCGGGATTGGTGAACACTCGGTATTTGATGTCTTGGCCTTTTAAGGCGGGGTGTTTAAGGTCGACACCTGCATCAATTTGCCCAATGCGCAGGCCTTTGCCACAGGTGGGCGATAGTTTTTCCCATCCCGCTTTGGCCCGAGGATTAGCCGTTTCGCGATTTAAATAGCCCATGGCGCTGGGATCAAAATACGTATTGTTATCGATTAAGGTGCCGGGCAACAGCCGCGATAATACGCGATTTGCTTCTTTAACAGACAGGCCACGGGGGATTTTGATGCGGRCAAGCTGTCCRCCGACGCTGCCCARTTTGATGTTTTGCAGAACCTGAAAACCCTTGGAACGAATTTTACGTTCAAAACCCTTTGGCGGGTCAAAGGCGATCAAAATATCTTGTTCAAAGGCGGTGTCGGGATTAAAGGTTGAAGCACCGGGTTTTGGCGCTGTGGTTTTGGATTTTTGCTTAAATTCCAGAGCCCCCGTCACGCGACCTTGTTTGTCATAGGTCAAGACTTTTGATTGAGCGTAAGCGGCTTGAACACCAAGGCTGAGGCCCAACAAAACAATCAAATTCATTTGCAAAAAACGAAGCATGTTGATCTCTCAAAATAAAGAAACAACTATAGCGGTTTTAGGTCTGATTGTCTTTGTGCGATTAAATTTTTCTGATCAATAGACACGGTTTTAATCAAAGCATGAACAGGCTTGCCAATGTCGAGGTTTAGGTCTGAAAATGACTTTTTGGTGATGCGGGCCAACAAGGTTTGCGGCGCGTCTTTTGAGGAGCCATCTTTCGATTGAATGCTTAAAGCCAATTCCACATGCGGGCCATCACCGCTTTTGACATCCGTGACGATGACCGGCAATTGGTTTAAAATGCTGGTATTTTTGGGCGGTGTTAAGGCCAAAGAAACATCGCGTGCGCGTATCCGCAAACGCACGCTTTGCCCKGTGYTTRRRYCAATKTGKGGSGTRAATAYRGGRTGRCCTTGCAGRTTTAATTGGGTCARKCCAACAKCTTCATCRTGRCCRTCRACKARTAGGTTTAAGACCGCWCCRGCYTCRAAYCKWCCSGTCARMGGRCTTAARTCCAGCCGSGCCATRATGTCTTGAACCGGGCCGACRGCRGCAATGCWYCCGTCGTCCACCAAAGCCAAAGTRTCGGCCARRCGSACCACTTCATCAATGTTGTGCGACACATAAACCACGGGCAGATTAAAGGTGGTGCTGAGCCGTTCAATGTATGGCAAAATTTCATTTTTACGGGCGGAATCCAAATTGGCCAAGGGTTCATCCATCAGCAATAAATTCGGATTCGATAACAACGCCCGACCAATCGCGACCCGTTGTTTTTCGCCCMCGGATAAGCGGGCCGGGCGGCGGGTCAATAAATGGTCCAGACCCAACACGTCAACCACCTGAGCAAAGGTGTCAGCCTGTTGATCTATGGGCAGGCGGTTCAGCCCATACTTTAAGTTTTTGGCAACGCTGAGATGCGGAAATAATCGAGCGTCTTGAAACACGCAACCCACATGGCGGTCTTGGGGGGCGACGTTGATGTTTTGGCTGCTGTCGAACAAGGTCTTGCCGTCCACGCGGATCACGCCTTCATCAGGATTAATCAAGCCTGCTAATATATGGACAAGCGTGCTTTTGCCACTTCCAGACCGTCCAAACAAAGCCGTCACGCCCGGTCCGGCGTCAAGTTTGGCGTCGACCTTAAAACGCCCATGTTTCAGGCGGACCTCTAAATGTAAAAAGGCATCAGTCATGTGCGTCCGCCCCCTTGATTTGATTTTGCAGACGTCGCGCCAAAAGCTCGGACGCCATCAAGGCGATCAAGGCGACCACAACGGCCAGCGCCGCCAACCGCAGCATACTGCTTTCCCCACCCGGTGATTGGGTCAGGGTGTACAACGCCAAGGGCAAAGTGCGGGTTTCGCCGGGAATGTTTGATACAAAGGTAATGGTCGCGCCAAATTCGCCCAAGGCCCTGGCAAACGCCAAAACACAGCCCGTAACAATGCCCGGCAACATTAACGGCAGGGTGATGGTCCGAAACACGCGCAACGGTGATGCGCCCAAGGTCTTTGCCGTGGCTTCTAAATTTTGGTCGACGGATTCTAAACTCAATCTCATGGCCCGCACCATCAACGGAAAGGCCATAACGGCGGCGGCGATGGCGGCCCCTTTCCACGTAAACGCAATGGTCACGCCCAAAACCTCATACAGCCAGCTGCCCACAACACCATTGCGGCCAAACACCACCAACAATCCATAGCCAACCACAACGGGCGGCAGAACCAAGGGCAGGTGGATGATGCTGTTGAGCAACCCGTGACCCACAAACCGTGTGCGCGCCAACACCCACGCAGCCAACAAGGCAAACGGCAAGCTGGCCACCGTCGCCCATAGGGATACTTTTAAACTGAGGCTCAACGCTGCCCATTCTTGAGGCGAAAGAAAATCAGTCATGGTAAAATCCAGCCTTTAAAAAGGCCGCGCGGCCTTGGGGCCCTGATAATACAGCTAAAAAAGCATTCAGGGCAGGGGATTTAGCGCCTTTGATGGCGGCGGCTTGATAAACAATCGGGCTGTGACTGGTTTCGGGCCATAACGTAAAGCTTTTAATTTGGTCGGATCGTCCAACGTCTGACGCATAAACGATGCCCAACGGGGTGGCTCTGCGCACCACCAACATTAAGGCCCCGGTCACGTCCTTGGCGGGGGCCAGTTGGTTTTGAAGGCCTTCCCATTGGCCCGAATGCATTAAGGCTTGTTTGGCGTACAGTCCAGCGGGGACAAAGTCCGGGTCCGCAAGGGCAAGGCGTTCACCGTTCAAAACGTCTTTAAGGTGCGGCAATGCGGCTTTTAAGTCTAAAACCTGCGTGCTGATCAGCGCCAATCGATTGCGGGCAACATCCCGGCGGGTGCCTTGTTGGATCAGGTTCAGATCGTTTAAATAATCCATCCATTTTACATTGGCCGTGATGAAGACATCGGCGCCTGCACCATGTTCAATTTGTCGGGCCAAAATCGCACTGCCCGCGTGCACCGCAATAAGATTTATGCCTAAGTCTTTGAGTTTAGTCGTTAAATCCTGAAAAACAGGCTGGGTTGAAGCCGCCGCAAATACGCGAATACTATCCACCGCTAAGGCCGGAGCGGCCATCAATATCATCAAAATGAACAAAACAAAACGTGACATTTTTGGGTCCAAACCGTCGCTAAAATCTAATTTTGAGTTTCGGTATTTCCGGGCCTGAAGTCAAGGTCCTGAACCTGAGTGTGATAAATATCATTCAAAAGCAAGAAAATATGTATATGATATGCACCATTACAGCCTTTAAAGTCCTGTTTGTTAGGAATATTGAAGTCATGCAAGCCGTCTTAAGCGAGGATTCTTCGAACGGAGAACGTCGCAAATTCAAACGGGCCAAGCGCTTAAATCTGGTGGCGCAGTTGGCCGGAAAAACCTATAAGGCCGATGATTGGTCCATGGGTGGTTTTTTGCTGGAAAGCTATGATGGTTCGCTGACCACAGGGTCGCTCATCACCGTCGAAGGTTTGGGGCGTTCACCAAAAAGCGTGCTGTCGGTGAATTTACCATCCCGCGTGGAACGGTTGGGCGAGCGTTGCATTGCCATTAAATACCTAAGTTTAGATTCAGGGGCTTATGAATTTTTACAACAAGCCATGAGCGACAGTGGCGACATGCGCATCTTGCTCAATCCCTCAGCTGTATAAATCATCCGGATCAATTTCAACATCAGCAATAATGGTTGCTTGGTCGTCTCGCACCGCATTGTAAAAACAATTGTGCCGCCCGGTGTGACACGCGACACCTTTTTGATCGACTTGCAACAACACCGTATCGTCGTCACAATCCCACCGAAAATCGTTTAACATTTGCACCTGACCGGAACTTTCGCCCTTGCGCCAAAGTCTTGATCTGGATCGTGAATAATAACAAACCCGTCCGGTGGTCAGGGTTTCGATCACCGCACCATAGTTCATCCACGCCATCATCAAGACCTCGCCCGTATCGTGTTGCTGAGCAATTGCGGGGATCAGGCCGTCTGCGTTATATTTCAAACGTGCGGCAATGTCGGACGCCGTTTTTTCGTCAATGGAGCTCATTTTTTGGCTTTCGTTTTAGGCTTCACGTATTGGCATTTGTCCATAAACATAATGATGTTTTGCAAAATTCGCACCGACAAAGTGGGCGACGCCGTCAAATCGGTGCCCATGAGATCAATTTCTGTGACGATTAAGTTCATTTCTTTGGCCAGGGTTTTGGCCTGTGCTGAGGTGAATTGAGGCTCAACAAAAAGACAGCGAACACCTTGGCCCTTGATGGTCTTGCGCAGGTTGGACAGATGTTTGGCTCCGGGTTTGTGGCCCGGTATGGCTTCCAAAAACCCCACAGGGTTCAGGCCAAAGTCCCGCGCCAAATAGGCAAAGCCATCATGCTGCACGACATAGGGCAGGTCCTTTGTGGGGGCAAACAGCTGGGTGGCTTTGCGTTTTAACAATTTCATCCGGTTGCGCGCGGTTTTGGCGTTTTTGGTATAGGCCTTGGCATTATCTGAGTCCATTTCGACCAAAACATCGCGGATCAGGTTGATCATCTTAATTGTATTGTTCGGCGATAACCAGACGTGCGGGTCAAGGGCTCCATCGTTGTAAATCAGGTCCAAATCCGGCGTTAACAACAAGGTGACGACTTTGGCTTTTGCGCCCAAGGTTTGTAGTGGCGCTTCAAGCCCGGTTTCTAAATTTGGCCCAATCCAAAACACCACGTCGGCATTTTGCAATTGCTTGGCTTGTGAAGGCTTAAGGGTAAACGCGTGCGGCGATGTTCCGGGGGGCAACAGCAGTTCTGGTGCGGCGCCTTCACCCATCACCGAAAAGACCAAGGCCTGCACAGGTTTGATGCTGGTCAGCACTTTGGGTTGTTCGGCTAACACTAAAGTTGGGCTGAACATAAAGATCAGGGCGAAGGCGAGTTTTCGTATCTGTTGCACGGTGTTCATGGTATCCAATAGTTTGTTCAAATGGAGCCAACAACTTACATGCCCACGCCTACGCAACACAAGAGCCAAAACAGAGAGCAAGACGTATTACTTGAAGCGAAAGACATCCGGGTCAGTTTTGGCGGTCATACGGTGTTGTCGGGCGTCAGTGTTGGCGTGCGCGCGGGCGAAATTGTCACGCTTATTGGCCCCAATGGCGCGGGCAAGACGTCGCTGGTCAAAGTTATGTTGGGATTGTTGGTCCCACAATCGGGTACGGTCAACCGCAAACCCGATCTGTCCATCGGGTATATGCCGCAACGTTTGCAAATTGATGCATCGCTGCCCATGACGGTGCGGCGATTTTTACAATTGGGGACCCAGCCGGGTCAGGGCAAAACCCTAAAAGCCTTAGAAGAAGTTCACGCCGATCATATTGCAAATTCTCCCATGCAATCAATTTCCGGTGGGGAAATGCAACGGGTGATGTTGGCGCGCGCCCTGCTGCGTGAACCGGACCTGTTGGTATTGGACGAACCCGTGCAGGGCGTTGATATCACCGGGCAAGCCGAGCTGTACAAGCTGATCAATGCCATTCGCAAAGACCGCAACATCGGTGTGTTGATGGTCTCGCATGATCTGCACGTGGTCATGGCGCAAACCGATCATGTGGTGTGTTTGAACCAACATGTATGTTGTGCCGGGCATCCGCAAGCGGTCAGCCGCCATCCTGAATTTGTCGCCCTGTTTGGGGAAGACGTGGCGTCGACCTTGGCGGTGTACGCGCACCAACACGATCATCATCATGATTTGGATGGTCATGTGGTGGGTGATGGCTGTTCTGATGATTGCCAACATGACGATGATCACAAAAAAGGCCACGATCATGGATGATTTTCTGATCCGTGCGGGTTTGGCGGGTGTCGCCGTGGCTTTGGTATCAGGCCCTTTGGGCGTGTTCGTGGTGTGGCGGCGCATGGCCTATTTTGGCGGAGCCTTGAGCCACACGGCTTTGCTGGGCGTGGCCTTGGGGTTCTTAATCGGCGTGCAACCGGGGCTTGGTGTAGCCTTTGTGGTGATTGCGGCGGCGTTAATGTTGGGTGTGATGAATGGCGTCAAGGGACTTGCTTTAGATACGCTTTTGGGTATCGTGGCTCACGCCGCGTTGGCCCTTGGTTTGATCGTCACCGCCATGATCGAAGGCGTGCGCATCGATTTGATGAGCTATTTATTCGGCGATATCTTGGCCGTCAGCGCCACCGATGTTTGGTGGTTGTGGGCCGGAGCTTTGGTGGTTTTAGCAGCCTTAATCAAACTTTGGAATCCCCTGTTAAGCCTGACCGTTCATGCCGATTTGGCCCACGTCGAAGGCGTGCCTGTGCGCCGTGTTGAAATTGCCTTTATGGTGTTGCTGGCAATTGTTGTGGCCTTGGCCATGAAGGTTGTGGGCATCGTATTGGTGACGTCCATGTTGGTCATTCCCGCCGCTGCCGCCAGGGCTTATGCCCGCACGCCAGAGGCCATGGCGATGTTTGCCGCTCTCATCGGAATTTGGTCCGTGGGCATGGGTTTGTGGGCGTCGTACACATACGATACACCCGCCGGTCCATCGGTCGTGGTCGCCGCCGCTGGATTTTTTGTGGTCAGCTTGTTTAAGAAGTAAGGCGCAAAAGGCCAGCCTCTAAATCCGCAATCAAATCATCAGGATCTTCTAACCCGGCATGAATGCGCAGGGTTTGGCCTTTGTGACCCCAATCGTAAGCTTTGCGAGACGGTCCGGGATCGGCGGGAATAATCAGGCTTTCATATCCGCCCCAGCTGTAGCCCATGGCAAACAGGTCCATGCCGTCCAACATCCGCGCAACGGCGGCTTGGTCAAAGCCTTCTTTCAGCACCAGCCCAAACAGACCCGTGGAACCTGTAAAGTCGCGTTTCCAGATGTCATGACCGGGGCAACTGTCCAGCGCCGGGTGAAGCACCACGTCGACTTCGGCACGATCCGCCAGCCACTTTGCAAGCTTAAGCCCCGTGGATTGATGACGCGGCAGACGCACCGCCAAGGTTCTGAGCCCGCGCAATCCTAAATAACAATCATCCGGGGCCGCCGCGTGGCCTAAAGCTCCGGCGGTAATGCGGGCTTCTTTCCACAGTTTTTCATCATTCATGGTGACGGTGCCCAACATGGCGTCCGAATGCCCAACGATGTATTTGGTGGCGGCTTGGATGGAAATATCAACACCATGGTCAAACGGTTTGAAATAATACCCCGCCGACCACGTGTTATCCATGGCGACTAACGCGCCGCCCGCATGAGCCGCCTTGGCAATTGCCGAAATGTCAGAAACTTCGAACGTGATGGAACTGGGGGCTTCGGTAAACACCATGCGGGTATTGGGCTGCATCAGGTCAGAAATTTTGGCGCCGATCATGGGATCGTACACGGTCATGTCGATGCCAAATTTTTTCAAGAGCGTTCTGGCAAAACGAAGGGTCGGAGAATACGCCCCGTCGGTGATCAACACATGATCGCCCGCTTTGCAATTGGCGATCAAAGCCACCGCAATCGCCGCCATGCCAGAGGGCAGGGCGATGCAGTATTCAGCGCCTTCCAGGTCCGCCACCGCGTCTTGGAACGCAAATGTAGTGGGCGTGCCGTACCGCCCATAAAAGGTCTGCGTAAATTTATGGTCTTCGGCTTTATGCAGAGCTTCGACGGTGGGAAAGGTGATCGTGGATGCATGGTACACGGGCGGGTTCACGATGCCGAAATTGGCTTCGGGATCGCGTCCGCTGGTGGTCAGACGGGTGTCTGCATGATGTGTCTTTTTACCGTGAGCCATAAGCCCCCCTTGTTTTAAGCTTAACGGCCGTGATTGAACGGCAAATCTTCGTCGTCGCCCCATTCGCCCCATGACCCGTCATAAACAGCAATGTCATCGTCGCCACCCAACAGATACATGGTAAACGCATTTACGCACGCGGTTACGCCGGACCCACAGGTGTGGATGGTCGGTTTGGTGCGGTCCACGCCACCGTCTTCAAAAGCATCAACCATGGTTTCGTGGCTACTGAACAGGAATTCTAAAGTGGGTTGAACCATGTCAATAAACGGAACGTTCAGCGATCCCGGAATGTTGCCGATGTTTTTGGTCGGGCGAGGCTCAGGCTCGTAGCCTTCGTAACGTTCTTCGCTGCGGGCATCGATGACTTGAAATTTTTTGCTTTCAAGGTTTTCAGTCATCTGGGCTTTGCTTTTGACGTTAGACGCCTTGAAGGCCGCCTTAAATGTTGTGGGTGCGTGCGCAGGCACGGCGTTGTCGGTTGGGTGACCGTCTTCGGTCCAAGCCACCAAGCCACCATTTAAAACGCAAACATTGTCGTGACCAAAGGTTTTCAACGTCCACCACATGCGACAAGCCGCCATGTGTCCGCCATTGGCGTCATAGACGATGACTTTGTGATCGTTGGAAATGCCCGCGTCGCTCATGGCTTTGGCAAAGACGTCCGAAGTCGGCAACATGTGCGGCAGTCCGCTAGAGGTATCGGCGACTTCATCAATGTCGATGAAAACAGCGCCCGGAATATGGCGAGCGGTCCATTCTTGACGCGCATTTTTGCCCATTTGTGGCAAATAAAACGTGGCATCAATGATGCGAACGTTGTTGTCATTTAAGTGATTTACAAGCCATTCACCGCTGACCAGAGCGTGTCCATTTTTATAGATCATTGTTTTATGCAAGCCACCTAGGATATGGCAAGTCCTTTGATTTCAAGAATTCAGGGTTAAACAGTTTGGATTGGTAACGGGTGCCAAAGTCGGCCAGAATTGTCACGATGGTATGACCCGGTCCCATTTTTTTAGCAAGTTCTATCGCGCCCGCCACGTTGATTCCGCTGGACCCGCCAAGGCACAGGCCTTCGTTTTTCAACAGGTCGAAAATAATCGGCAGGGCGGTTTCATCGGAAATCTGAAAGGCTTCGTCAATGGGCGCACCTTCTAAATTTGCCGTGATGCGGCCTTGACCGATGCCTTCGGTAATCGATCCGCCTTCGGATTTAAATTCGCCCGTGGTGTAATAACTGTACAGGGCCGCACCCATGGGGTCGGCTAGGGCGATCACAACATCACTTTTTTTAGCCTTCAGGCCTAAACCAACGCCGGCAAGGGTGCCGCCGGTGCCAACCGCACAGACAAAGCCATCAATTTTACCATTCGTTTGCGCCCARATTTCTTGGGCSGTGCCKTCTTCGTGRGCSCGKCGATTGGCRACGTTATCGAACTGGTTGGCCCAAATSGCRCCGTTGGGTTCMGAKRYGKYCAGYTCTTSGGCTTTGCGYTCSGAYACATGCACATARTTGTTTTSRTTTTTATAMGGCACGGCGGGGACTTCGATCARTTCKGCTCCGCACAGACGCAAGGTGTCTTTCTTTTCTTGGGCYTGRGTATCGGGRATGATGATMACCGAACGATAGCCCAARGCATTGCCCACCAASGTCARGCCAATTCCGGTATTGCCYGCGGTGCCTTCGACAATGGTGCCGCCGGGTTTTAACARGCCYTTTTGTTCGGCGTCGCGCACGATRTAMAGGGCSGCRCGATCCTTGACYGATCCGCCGGGGTTCATAAATTCAGCCTTGCCYAAAATCTCACACCCCGTAGCCTCGCTCGCCGCGTTTAAGCGRATMAGMGGKGTRTTGCCAATAGCGTCGGTAAAATCTGAGCGAATGGTCATGGGGACGTCCTAATTATCAAATTAAAAATGTAGTATAAATACTTTGATTACAGTTGCTTGTTAAAAAACATAGGCATCCTCTGGCATTTTATCAAGGGGGCTTTTTTTAAGACCAGTTTTGAACAATAGACTCATGATGCAACTTAAACCACTGCATGGCGATGAGGGTCATCGAATTGCTAAAGCGGCCTTTGTCCAGCCATTCAAAGGCCGTATCGGTCGAGACGGAGAACACGCGTAAATCTTCGCCTTCGTGTTCAAGCCCATGGATGCCCCCGGCGTTGCTGGCGTCCGTGCGGCCGACAAAGATATACATGCTTTCCGACGTACCACCGGGGCTGACCAGATAATGCAGGGCGAAGATCAGGTCCGTCACTTCACAGTTGGCTTCTTCTAAGGATTCGCGTTTGGCGACGCTTTGGGGGGATTGGCCTTTATCAATGATGCCCGCGACGCATTCGATCAGCCACGGCGAGTGTTGGGCTTCATCAAACCAAGGTGACGATAAAGCGGCGAAGGCTCCGGGTCTGAATTGTTCGACAAAAACCAGTTTGTCCAGATCCGGATCAAACAGCACAACACACACCGCGTGGCCGCGTTCGAAAACCTCTCGCGTTAACGGATCGGACCAGCCACCATCGTGTTTTCGATGCTTAAAAGTGTATTTATCGACCTTAAAATACCCGTCATGTTCCCGGATTTTTTCAAGCACTTGGACATCATCGGGGCCAAACGATTTAGGCATAAAAACGTCCCGAAACGCCCAAGATGATTTGCAACAGGCCAAGGGTCAGGTTGATGATGACGATGCGGCGAATGCCTGCCAGGTGCTTGGCTCCGGCTTCGATATTATCGGCCACATCATCAGATTTGAACGCCGTATAGGGTTTGAAAAACAGATAGGTGAACAAAGCTGTCATCACCCAAAACAAGCCGTGCATAACGCGAACGTGCAGGCCGGAAACTTCAAAACCACCGATTTCGCCCACCATAATATAGCCCGTAAGGGCGAGCAGGATAATCGCCGCCCACACCCATTTGAAAAAACGCGTGAAAACTTCGGACCATACCCCCAAACGAATGCCGGCTTTTTCTTGCATCAAAGCCGGGCGCAAAATCATGTGGGCAAAAAACATACTGCCGACCCAAATGACGGCGGCCAAGGTGTGAACCGTGCTTGAAATTGAATAAAGAGCGTCCATTTAAGAGTTCCTTTCCCTGTGAGGTTGGGGGTTACGCAAAACGTTCCCAGCCCAAACCTTCCATATCGATGTGGGGCGTGCCAATATTGGCAAGATCGGCAATAATGCGCGCTGACCCCGCCGCCATGGTCCAACCCAGTGTGCCGTGTCCGGTGTTCAACAGCAAGTTTTCATGTTTTCCCCGACCCAAAAGCGGTACGCCATCGGGGGTCGCCGGGCGCAGGCCTGCCCAAAACGTTGCTTGATCGGCCTCCCCCGATCTGGGGAACAGTTTTAGGGTGTTGTCTAAAATCAGTTTGGTCCGTTGTTCGTCAATGTCGGTATTATAGCCTGCAAATTCAGCCAGTCCAGCCACGCGAAAGACATCGCCTTGGCGACTGAACACCAGTTTATAACGATCATCGGTGAGGCTGATTTGGGGGGCATCACTGCTGTCAGGATTTGTGATGGGCAGGCTTAACGAATAACCCTTGGCCGGATAGATGTGCAGTTTCAGCCCCAGCGTTTTGGCCAGCATCTGGCTGTTGCAGCCCATGGCCAAAACAAAAACATCGCCCTCAACATCGCCCTCAATATTGTCCTTGTCGGTCTTTGCGGATTTGATTTTATAGCCTTCGGTATCCAGTCCCAAAACCTTGGTGTTGAATTGATACGTCACGCCCATGGTGCGGGTATGGGCGGCCAATTGTTGGGTAAAGGCCAGACAATCGCCGCTTTCGTCATGGGGCGCCCATGTGCCACCTGTGATCAATTGGGTCGAATGGGCGAGGGCGGGTTCAAGATCGACGCAGCCCTTGCGGTCCAAGGCAAGACGTTCACAGCCCAATTCTTTCATGGTGCGGGCTTTTTCCAACGCCAGATCAAATTCATGCCCATCGCGGTAGATGTTCAAAATCCCCTTTTGGCGCAGGCTGTACTCAAAATCTAATTCGCCCCGTAACACTTGGTAACGTTCGCGGGAATACAAAGCCACCCGTAAAATACGTTCGACGTTTTTCCAAAATCGGTGGTCTGAACAGTTCCACAGAAATTCTAAAGTCCATGCCCACAGTGCCGGGTCCAGACGCAAACGGTACAACAGGGGGGCATCTTTTCGGGCCAGCCATTTCAACGCTTTGGAAACGGTGCCAGGGGCCGCCCAAGGTTCGGCATGGTTCGCCGCCAGCTGCCCACCATTGGCAAAGCTGGTTTCCAAGCCGACGTCTTCGCGTTGGTCAATCACAACGACTTCGTGACCATCGCGGGCCAGTTCATACGCAGTTGTGACGCCGATTACGCCGGCACCCAGAACAATGGCTTTCATTGAATATTCCTCATGATATTTTATAGCATGGCCTGTTTTAACAAAAAAGCCGCCTAGGACATCCTAGGCGGCTTTTTATGGTGTAAAGACGTAGGTCTATTTCAGGACTTTATAGGCATAAACGCGGCCTTTGGAATCGTTCATGTACATAATTCCATCCGCATAACTCAAACCCACACGAGCCTTCATTTCTGTGCCATAGCGAAAGATGCGCTTGCCAGTGTTTCTGTTGATGGCATAAATAAAGCCGCGTTGGCTCATGAAATAGAGGCGATCACCAGAAATAACAGGCCGGATCAACAGATAATCAAACTTGCGACCGGGAATGTTAAAGCGCCAGTTTTCTTTTTTGCGATCCGCAATGGGCCAAGAATGAACAATGGTGGTTGCCGAGCCAAAATAGATGTCTTTGCCATCCGTGACAAAACCGGGAATCCAGTTGTTGGTATCGCGTTTCCAAATGAGTTTTCCGGTGTTGATGTCCAGCGCTTGGATGAAATCTTGATACGCTGAAAACAACAACATTGTATCGGTTGGAACCAGCACTTTTGGGGTGCCATCCAAGGATTCATACGTCCATTTGATTGTGCCTGTGGCTTGATCAATGGCGTAATACCGCGCTGGGCCACCGTCATCATCGGTAAATCCGGGGTCAAAATAGCTTCCGGCAAGGTAGACAACGCCGTTGCGGCTGTTTGCGGTTTGCAACAGGTAGTCTTGGGTTTTAACTTCCCATTTAATATGACCCGAGCGGCGATCAATGGCATACAGCGTGGCGCCTGTTAACGGATCACCCTTTAGGCCCGGTCCAACAAAAGTCGTTGAAACATATACCATATTTCCGTCAATATGATGGGGGCGCTGGCAGTCGATTCTGATATCGGTCTTCCATTGCACGGAACCGTCAGACACGTTCAGCGCGGCAAATTTTCCGCCTTTGTAACAAACAAAAAGCTGATTGCCGTGCACAGTGAGGCCACGATCCCAAAGGCCTTCTTTCGGATCATACGTCCAATCAACATGACCCGTTTTAGCATCAAAAGCATACAAAGGTCCGTCGACGGGGATGACAAAGGCCTTGCCACTGCCAAGGGTTGGGGAAATGTTAAACGGTTTGCCCGTTTCAAACGTCCAAACCAGTTCCACGCTGTCTTTGTCGCTGTCACCGGGATTGTCCTTTTTTGTGTAACGAGCCGAGGCGTAAGTGCTGTGCAAAAGGACCGTGAGAGCCAGAACCATAGTAGCAATTAGATTTGTAGGACGAGACATTGAGTTTCCTGAACAACTTGTGGAGATTAGACTGGAAGGGACTGTAGAGGGAAAGGAATGAATGGTCAAAACATAGTCTGAAATTTAGGCAAAAAAAAGGCGGGAGGAAAATCCCCCCGCCTTAATTTTTATCGTGTTAGCCTAGCTTAGCGCATACCGTGCGCTACGATTGGGCCATCACGGTTTTCTTCGGTGATGTCAAACTCGACGTTAGGAGGCATACGGTTGTTGCGCATACGCTCTTTCATTTTTGAGTGACCCCAGTCGTAATCGGTTCCACCAATTTTAGACTGACCAAACAAAGGAACCCCAGGAGGCTTAGCTAGAACGTCGCCGCCCCGCATGATGCCTGCATAAGAAGTCAGATCCATTTCATGGAGAGATTCTTCTGTGTTACCAGAGTGGCAAGATGCACAGCTAGCGGTTTCAGTTCCGTCAGCTTCAGCACCCCAGTAGCCGTCCTGGGTGAACATAGGAAGAATGTTCTTTTTGAAATTATCGTCGTCTTTAGCACCTGAGTCTACCCAAGCAGCCATTGCGCCGACTTCGCAGCCGTTGTCAGCGTTGATTTTGCAAGGGCCGTCACGGTTTTCTTCGGTGATGTCAAACTCAACGTTCGGAGGCATACGGTTGTTACGCAAGCGCTCTTTCATTTTTGAGTGACCCCAGTCATAGTCGGTAGCACCGATTTTAGACTGACCAAACAAAGGAACCCCAGGAGGCTTCGCTAGAACGTCGCCGCCCAGCATGATACCTGCATAAGAAGTCAAATCCATTTCATGGAGAGATTCTTCGGTGTTACCAGAGTGGCAAGAAGCACAGCTAGCGGTTTCAGTACCGTCGCCTTCAGCGCCCCACATGCCGTCTTTTGTCATAAGTGGCAAAATGTCAGCATCGAAAGAAGCGCTTGTGGAGTTGCCGCTCATATCTTTGTATGAGAAAGCTCCGTTTGGTGCACCAGCACCGACCCAAGCGGCCATAAGATCAACGGCTTTGATAGCGCCAGCTGTTGATTCTGTAACTTCAGCCATCGCAGGCATAGAAACTGCGGTTGCCAAAACGGCGCCCATCAGTGTTGCTTTTAGTGATAGTTGTTTTTTCATAATTGGGTATTCCCCCTAAATCTTTTTTCAAAGTAACCGAGGTATTTCTACCCTGACTTATTAATAGGCGCAAGCAAAATGCCTGAATTTTCAAACATTTCGCCCCACAAAGTTCTAATATAAGGGGCGTTTTTTACGTGTTTTTTGATTTTTATGAGTTTTTTCTAATAAAATATATTTGCCCACTAACCCCTTTAAAAACAACAACTTTTTTTTAGCTTATTTGACGAATTTGAAAAATTAAAAGTTATCAAAACATGCTGTGCAAAAATTGTTATAATTCTAGTCAGGTCGTGGTGCAAAATGCGATAAATGGACTACACCAACAYAAAAARWAGGKTMTTTKRGCAATAAAATTACCTTTTTGAGGCTCTGAAAAATAGAATCACGGCCTTGGATGTGTTCTATTGATACTATTGCTAAGGGGCTTGTTAAAGGCATGGGGAATTCAGCTATGAACATTTTTACCATTGCGAACGCTTACGCCGCAGACCAAAAATCCGCAGAAAACGGGGTTTTAGGGCTGACTTTGATGGAAAATGCAGGCCAAGCCATTGCTGATGCGATTGTTGAACGATGGTCTAAACGCCCGGTAGCGATTCTCTCTGGCCCCGGAAATAACGGTGGAGACGGCTTTGTTGTTGCGCGTTTGCTGAAAAAGGCCGGATGGCCGGTTAAGGTATATCTGCCTGTGGATAAATCGGCCTTATCAGGGGATGCGGCCACCAACGCCAAGCGTTGGCGGGCCAAGGTTGGGTCATTTGATGACGCTATTAAAGACCTGACACTGGCTGACCATCCACAAGATCTATTGCTGGTTGATGCGATTTTTGGGGCAGGGCTGTCCAAACCTTTGGGTGGTTCAACCAAGGTTCTCGCGTTATGGCTTAATCACCAACGTTCAATCGGGCACTGTCCCGTTATCGTTTGTGTTGATGTGCCGAGCGGTGTTCACGGGGACCGAGGCCACGTTTTGGCGGGGTTGGCGTTTAAAGCCGACCTGACCGTGACCTTTGGTTATCCCAAACCCGGTCATTACCTGTATCCCGGACGAGCGCACCGGGGCGAACTGGTGGTTGCCGATATTGGCTTTCCGGGTGACGTATTGGCCGACATTAAGGTACAGACTTTTCACAATACGCCCGCGCTGTGGGCCGATCAGTTCGGGCACTTAGACCAACAGGGTCATAAATACGCAAGAGGACACTTGGTGGTGTTGGGCGGCGATAAGATGTGTGGCGCGGCGCGGCTTGCTGCCTTGGCCGCGCGGCGCATGGGGGCGGGGTTGGTCAGCATCGCCGTTCCGGACGATGCCTTCTCTATATATGCATCGTCCGTTCACCCCGGAACCTTGGTGCCCAGCTTTAAGGGCCTGAAGGGATTTCGCAAGATTCTCAGCGATCCCCGAAAAACCACCTGTGTGATCGGGCCGGGGGCGAATCTATGCAAGGGAACGGCCAATAAAGTGCTGGCGGCTTTGAACTTAGATAAAAACTGTGTGGCGGATGCGGATGCTTTGAGCATCTTTGAAGACGACCCCAAAATCTTGTTTGCGGCGCTTAAAAAAACGGCGGGCGACGTGGTGTTGACGCCCCATGGCGGTGAATTTGGGCGTTTGTTTCCTGATCTCGCAAAAAAACAAAATAAGTTGGGCAAGCTGGAAATCACGCGCAAGGCCGCAAAACGGGCAGGGTGTGTCGTCATATATAAAGGACCAGATACGACAATTGCGGCCCCGGATGGTCGCGCGGCAATTTCATCAAATGCTCCACCAACTTTGGCAACGGCGGGCACCGGCGATGTTCTGGCAGGTTTTGTCGGCGGATTAATGGCGCAAAACATGCCCGTTTTCCAAGCCGCCTGTGCCGCCGTGTGGTTCCATGGCGAGTGTGCAAATCAGTTTGGTTTGGGCTTAATCGCCGAAGACTTGGCCGACATGTTGCCAGCTGTTTTGAAAAATCATGCAAAGCTTTGTTGACTGCTCTCCCTTTTTGTATAGAGTGCGCGCCACGCCCGGAAATCTTGGGCATTAGGCGGGTGTGGTGGAATTGGTAGACACGCCAGATTTAGGTTCTGGTGACGGAAACGTCGTGGGGGT
>NVTL01000062.1 GCA_002401565.1 Rhodospirillaceae bacterium | reverse complement strand
AAAAAAATGGGTTTGCCCATTGACCGTTTTGTGGTCGGCGCCAATTCCAACGACATTTTGATCCGCTTTATCGAAACCGGCGAAATGGTCAGCAAAGATGTGTTTGAAACATCCAGCCCGTCCATGGACATCCAAATTTCCAGCAACTTCGAACGCTTTATGTTTGAAATGTTGGACCGCGATGCCTCTGCGTTATCGGCGCTGATGGATGAATTTAAGACCAGCGGCAACTTTAGCGTTTCTGACACCGTTATGGACCGCATTCGCGACCTGATTGATGGTGAACGTTTTGATGATGAAGCCGTCAGCAAATTGATTGGCAAAGTTCATGCAGATTCAGGTTATCTGCTGGACCCCCATTCCGCCATTGGCATTGGCGCTGCAGGCGCCAAACGTGGGGACCAAGATGTACCGATTGTGGCGCTGGCCACCGCGCACCCGGCAAAATTCCCTGACGTTGTGAAAGCCGCGTCAAACGTACACCCAGACCTTCCTGACTTTTTGGCCGATCTTCATGATCGCCCGGAACGCAGCCATACCTTGGAAAATGACTATAACGTCATCAAAGGGTACATCGAAGACATACTTAAAGGACGAGGCAAGCTTTGACCAATACCGTTCGCATTACAGAACTGGACAACGGCCTGCGTGTTATTTCCGACGAAATGAAACAGGTTGAAACCGCATCTGCGGGCATCTGGATCGAAGCCGGGTCACGTCACGAAACCGCCAAAATGAACGGTGTGTCCCACATGTTGGAACACATGGCGTTTAAGGGTACGCGCCGTCGTTCCGCCCAAGCCATTGCCGAAGAAGTGGAAAACGTGGGCGGGCATTTAAACGCCTATACATCGCGTGAAAACACCGCCTATTTTGCCAAAATCTTGAAAGAAGATTTAGGGTTGGCGATTGATGTGGTGGCCGATCTTGTGCAAAACGCCGTTCTGGACGCCGAAGAATTAGAACGCGAACGCGGTGTGATTTTACAAGAAATCCATCAGGCCCAAGATACGCCAGACGATGTGATTTTTGATTTATTCCAAGACGCCTGTTTCCCCGATCAAGCCTTAGGTCGCCCCGTATTGGGCCCCGCCAAAGGCATCGAAGACATGGCGCGCACGGACATCATCGATTACATGAACAATCGTTACCTGCCCCAAAGCATGGTATTGTCGGCAGCCGGAAACTTAGAACACGACAAGCTGGTCGATATGGCTCAGCAACATTTTTCAGTCCCCAACAAGTCCAAAGACAAAGCCGCTGGCTTTTCAGTGGGGGCTTACAAAGGTGGGGAAGTCCGCGAAAGCCGTGACATTGAACAGGTTCATTTAATGCTGGGCTTCGAAGGCCTGACCTATAACGATGATGATTTTTATGCGGCATCGGTGATGTCGATGATTTTGGGCGGCGGCATGTCGTCACGATTGTTCCAAGAAGTCCGCGAAAAACGCGGGCTGGTGTATTCAGTATATTCGTTTGTATCGTCTTATGCAGACACCGGAATGTTCGGTATTTATGCGGGCACCGGCGAAAAAGACACGGCTGAATTAATTCCCGTGGTGTGCGATGAAATTGGCAAAATTTGCACGCACATTACGGAACAGGAATTGCTGCGCGCCAAAACCCAAATGAAAGCTTCGGTTTTGATGAGTTTGGAAAGTACATCGTCACGGGCCGAACAATTGGCCCGGCAACTGATGGTCTTTGGTCGTGAAATTCCGACCAGCGAAACCGTTGAAAGAATCGAAGCCATCAACAGCACTTCAATCTTGCGCGTGGCCAAACGGATTTTTGCCAGCACGCCAACCTTGGCGGCCTTGGGTCCCATCAAAAATGTCGAAGATTACGACGCCGTCAAAAAACGGCTTATTTAAGCGTGTCCTGTTTAAGCGTGGCCAGCCGTATCGCTGAGCAGGCTTAAATCAATGCCCAGTTTGCCAAGGGCGTGTTGCCATTTGGCGTCAAGATCATGGTCAAACACCAAATCGGCATCGGCTTCGACGGTCAGCCAGCCGTTGTCCAAAATTTCCGCGTCCAATTGCCCCGGTCCCCATCCGGCATAGCCCAAAATCAGCATGCTTTTTTGTGGTCCAGAGCCATCCGCAATGTCTTTCAAAATCTCCATAGTTCCGGTCAGCGCCAATTGATTGTCCACAACCAAAGTGCCTTCGTGGACGTAATCGGAACTGTGCAAAACAAAGCCCCGGCCTTGTTCCACCGGACCACCCAATTGTACGGAAATATCATTGGCGTGCTCGCCGGGGGCAATATCTAATTGTTTTAAAAGTTCGGGCAAGGAAATCTCATCCATGGGCTGATTGATCACCAAACCCATGGCGCCGTCTTTGGTGTGCGAGCAAATATAGATCACGGCCTTGGAAAACCGAGGATCAGGCATGCCCGGCATCGCCACCAAAAGGTGACCTGCAAAGTACGACGTATCTGAGGTCAATATGGTCATAATAGAAATAGTATGGCATAAAATGGTTAAAAACCAAATACAAGCATGCCACACCCCTGCCACTTTGTGTGCTTAGGTTGGGCCAAAGACACAGTTAGACACGGAATAACATGCAAAAGCTTATCACCTTATTTGTTCTTTTCATCGTCAGCCTTTTTACACACACAGGCATGGCCCAGGCCCAAACTGCATCCGATTGGGCGGCGACCGATAATTCTCGATTGCGTCTGATCAGTCAGGTCGAAGCCGTTGGAACAACGCCACAAATCACGTTGGGCCTGCATTTTCAAATCAATGACCATTGGAAAATCTATTGGCGCTCTCCGGGTGATGCGGGTTTTCCGCCGTCTGTTGAGGTTGCGGGCTCAAACAATGTAGACCGCGCCGAAATAAAATGGCCGTTGCCCGAACGCTTTTCGATTTTGGGCTTTGAAACGTTAGGTTATACCGACGAGACGGTGTTGCCGTTGGTCGTAACCTTAAAAAATCCGGGTGAAGCCACGCTAATCAAAGCCCAAGTCAGCTATTTGGCGTGCGCCGAAGTGTGCATTCCTTATGATGCCGAATTAAGCATCACCCTGCCCGCTGGTGATGCCAGCCCCTCTGGTGAAGCCCACCTGATCAATCGCTATCAGGTGCAAGTGCCCACAGCTGGCCCGGCTATGGGTCTGTCTTTACAAGATGTACAATTTAAGGCCGATGGCGAAAAATCAGACGCCGGAACGTTAATGATCACGGCGCTTTCCAATGCTCCTTTTGTTGAACCTGATATCTTTGTCGAAGGYTCTGAAATGCTGGCTTTTGGGGCCCCTGAAGTTTCCGTCAGCACCGACGGGGCTTTGGCCTTGATGGAAATTCACGTCGAAGGTCTGACGTTCCTGAAAAAACCGTTCACCGACATCCCTTTGACTTTGACCTTGTCCGATAGCTCCAGAAGCGCCGAGTTCACAGGGGCCGAAGCCACCATTGCCACCGCCGACATGTTGGCCTTGGCTGATAAACTGCCCCAAGACCGGACCAGCCAAGGGCCTTCGATTTTGGTCATGTTGGGTCTTGCCTTGTTGGGCGGCGTTATTTTGAACCTGATGCCGTGTGTTCTGCCCGTTCTGTCCATCAAATTGTTGGGCGTGGTCAGCCATGGCGGCGGACATACCCGCACCGTGCGT
Organism: Rhodospirillaceae bacterium; assembly: GCA_002401565.1. GTDB lineage: Bacteria > Pseudomonadota > Alphaproteobacteria > Rhodospirillales > Magnetovibrionaceae > JANLGW01. Next base: position 15,751 of record NVTL01000062.1, on the reverse strand, counting down.
TTGAATTTCCTCGCCAGTTCGGCTGGAATTATCTCGTCCTTTATCGCGCTGGCCGTTGTTTTGATCACGTTGAAATCCGCTGGTGTTGCGATTGGCTGGGGCATTCAATTCCAACACCCTTGGTTCTTGGTCGCCATGGCCATGGTGGTGACGTTGTTTGCCTGTAACCTGTGGGGATTTTTCGAAGTCCATTTGCCCGAGGCTGTGGCCGAAATTGGCGCTCAGGAAACCCATGTGCATGGGCTGGGCGGACATTTCATGACGGGTGTTTTTGCCACGTTATTGGCGACCCCTTGTTCAGCGCCGTTTTTGGGCACTGCCGTTGGCTTTGCCTTGGCGCGCGGCACGTCTGAAATCTTAATGATCTTTGCGGCCTTGGGCGTGGGTCTGGCGCTTCCTTATTTATTAGTCGCGGCGTATCCTAAATTCGCCACCAAAATGCCCAAACCCGGACGCTGGATGGTCATTCTTCGTCGCGTGCTGGGCTTTGCCTTGGCCGGAACAGCCGCATGGTTGGTGTCTATTTTGGCCGTGCAAGTCAGCGATATTGCCGCCATATTCATCGGCATAATTATGGTCACCGTGGCCGCCATGTTGTACATCCACAAACGCCTGCACCGTCGCTATGGAAAATTGGATTGGATTGCTGTGGCGATCTTGGCCGTATTTGCCTTTTCAGTCCCCGATACCGTTGGCAACGGTCCAAACACCGAAACGGTAAAACTGGACGGATTGTGGCAGACCTTTGATGAACGCGAAATTCACACATTGGTCAAAGACAACCGTGTGATCTTTGTCGATGTTACCGCAAAATGGTGCATCACCTGTCAGGTCAATAAGGCTTTGGTCCTCAGCAAGGGCGAAGTTTATACGCGCCTGAACGGGCCAGACGTCACCCCAATGCAAGCCGATTGGACCAAACCCAGCGAAGTTATTTCTCGCTATCTGGCCTCGTTCGGGCGTTATGGCATTCCGTTTAATGCGGTGTATGGACCGGGCGCGCCGAACGGAATAGCCTTGCCCGAATTGCTCAGCCAAGATATCGTAATCGAAGCCATGGACAAAGCCGCACAAATAACGCAATAAAAAACGTATTGAGAGACCCAAGATGACCCTACAAATTGGTGATAAAATCCCCAGTGCTACCCTTTTCGAAATGGGCGAAGAAGGCCCGGAACGGATTTCAACCGAAGACCTGTTTGGCGGCAAAACCGTCATCCTGTTTGGCCTGCCCGGCGCGTTCACGCCAACCTGTTCCGAACAGCACCTGCCCGGCTATATCGCGCAGCATGACCAGCTGTTAGACAAAGGCATCGACGAAATTATTTGTTTTTCCGTGAACGATGCATTCGTTATGGGGGCCTGGGGCAAAGCCCAAAAAATGGATCACAAAGTCCGCATGATCGGCGATGGCAGTGGCCTTTTAACCCAAAAAATGGGCCTAGAACTGGACCGCATCGACGGCGGCATGGGTATGCGTTGTGTACGCTTTGCCATGGTCATCAAGGACGGCGTCGTGCAATCGCTAGACATCGAAGCCCCCGGAGAATTAGAAGTCTCCAGCGCGGCGGCTCAGTTGATGAAGTTGTAAATTAAGACGATGATGTGCCGTCATCATCCTTGCTCTGCTTGACCTTATGTTCCGCACTTTCTTGGGACGCCAAAAATTTCATGAACCAAGCGTGAAAGACAAACATGGCGATTAGGACGACGACAAAGACTCCGGCAAATATTTCGGTCATTGATARRSTCATCGYYKRCCTCACATCRCCTGAGAATYTTTRAGTTGCTGYACGGCSARYCKKGCSAKTTCGTCRCARCGTTCGTTGTCAAGATCACCCGAATGGCCTTTGACCCAAAACCATTTGATGGTGTGGGCTTGCAGCAATTTATCCAATTGTTGCCATAAATCTTGGTTTTTCACGGGTTTTTTAGCCCCGGTTTTCCAGCCGTTGCGTTTCCAGCCAGCCAGCCATTTTTCGGCACCGTCCATGACGTATTTGCTGTCAGTGTGGATGTTGATTAAGCCAACGCCGCGTTTTAAGCTTTCCAAACCTTTGATCACCGCCATCATTTCCATGCGGTTGTTGGTGGTATCGGGTTCGGAGCCGGACAGTTCTTTTTCGGTTCCCTTCCACCGCATCACCACGCCCCAACCGCCGGGGCCGGGGTTGCCGCTGCAGGCTCCATCGGTCGAAATATCAACGGCGTCGTCACTCATGTTTTAGGGTCCAATCCATAGTCCGCCGGGCTTTTCACAGCCTGATGGAAACGTAGTTTTTGTAAAAATTTACGGGGGTCATGAGGCGTCACCATGGCGCCTTCGGGGGTGTTTAGCCAATCATACAGGCGGGTCAGCAAAAACCGTATGGCCGCGCCCCGCGCCAATAACGGCAAGGCCTGAATTTCTTCAGTGCTGAGCGTCCGCACTTTGCCATAAGCCCGCAACATTTTTTTGGCCTTGGTGACATTAAAACTGCCATCAGGCTCGAAACACCATGCGTTCAAGCAAATTGCCAAGTCATAGGCCAAGATATCATTGCAGGCGAAATAGAAATCAATCAGACCGGATAGTTTTTCCCCGCGAAAAAAGACGTTATCAGGAAACAGGTCCGCGTGAATAATGCCCGTGGGCAGGTTTTTGGGCCAATGGGCCTCTAAATAATCCAGTTCAGCCGTGAGCTCTTGGGTGATGCCGCTGACCACACTATCGCCCCGGCCTTCGCACGAATCCAGAACTTTGCGCCAGTCGTTCACACTTAAAGAATTAGGGCGGCTGAGTTCAAACCCCTCCCCGGCCACATGCATTTGGGCCATGGCGGAACCCAGTTCAGACGTATGATAGGTGTGAATATTGCGCGGCCACATGCCGGACAAAAACGTCACAACCGCCGCCGGACGACCCGATAAAGTGTGTAACACTTCACCTTTTGGTGAACGCACGGGTTTAGGACACGCCAGGCCTGCGGTTTCTAAATGCTCTAACAGGCCCAAAAAGAACGGGAGATCATCCGGGTTTACCCGTTTTTCATACAGGGTCAGGATGTAGTTATCTTGTTGGGTAACCAGCAAAAAATTAGAATTTTCCACGCCTTCGGCAATGCCCTTGCACGACAACACTTCGCCCAAACCTAAATCTTGGCAAAACTTGGTCAGGTCTTCGTCGGTTACTTCGGTATAAACAGCCATTTTGCAATTACTCTAATAAGTCATACTTTAATTTAAGGGTCTGGCAACGATTCGCACGATAGTATGCCAGTTAACAAAAAAATATAAGGATCAGAAATGCGTCCTTGGGGACAAATCGCTATCGCGGCTTTTATTTCAAGCACTTTCTCAGCCCACGTCAGCATGGCTGTGACCAACAACGCGCCGCATTTGATTCCAAGCCATGGGCTATCTTCCTTTGAGGTGGCGGCCAGTTCGCCCATGGAACAAGCCCCCATCGTATCGCGAAAAACGTATCCTGCCGCCCTTATTCGCCAAATTCAACAAGGCCTGGCCAATCAGGGGTTTTTTCTGGGCGTGATCGATGGTCGTTATGGACCCAAAACCGAACAAGCGATCCGCACCTATCAAAAAAGTGCTGATTTGTTCATTGATGGCCTTCCCAGTCGATCCTTGGCTTTGGATTTGGTCACCGGCGGCAAGGTTAGCAAGCTCTTAAAACGCCTGAAAAAGACTCGCAAAGCGTCGACCGATGCCGCGCGGGCCTCTTTAATGTCGAGCCCCGAAACCCGCAAGCTTTTACAAAATGCCGAAACTTTGGAAAAAGCCCCGCACGACAGCAAGGCCTGTATGGCGAACCCCGAACCAAAATGCCTGTTGATCGAAGCGTCCACCAGCGCTTATGAAATTGATAAGCCGGAAATGCGCGATTGGGCCTTGGGTGAAATTTTAGCGTCCCAAGCCCGTGCCGGATTAGCCGATGATGCCATTGCCACCACCCGGCGCATTCACGACCCCCGCCTGATCATCGTGGCGCTGCGTGAAATCGCCAAAGCTCAAGCCAACGCCGGGCAAAACGAAGCCGCCATGGCTGCCGTCGACATTATCCCCGATCCGGCTCAACAAATTGAAGCGTATGTTCAAATTGCCGAAATTCAAGCCAACCGGGGGCACCTTAAAGACGCGGCCGCAACCGCCACTCACTTGCTTCAGTATTTAACAAAAGTCACTTCGCCGCTCACCAAGATTTCGGTACATGCCCGCATTGCCGCGATTATGTATAAAGCCGGGCACGATGATTTAACCGTCCGCCACATTGAATTCGCCAAGGACCTTGCCAAGGTTTTAATATCTGACAAAGACCGCCATAACGGTAAACGTTACATCGCCGGAGCCTATGCGGAAACAGGCGAGCCCTCACGGGCCATGGACATTCTTAAGGGATTAAAGGGCAGTTCCGACGATACACCCGTGCTGATCGCGGCCGCCACACGCCTGGCTCAGGTCGGTGAAGCCGAAGAAGCCCTGATCACCGCCGAGGCCATCGAAGCCGTACGGTATCGGGCTTTGGTTTTGGCCCGCATTGCGTCTTATCAGGCCGGCGCTGGGGATTTAGAAAGTTCCCGCACCACCATGGACAAAGCTCTGGCCGCTGCCAAAACCATTAAATTTCCGTTTGCCAAAGCTTACGCCTATTCCCGCATTGCCCTATCCCTGAACGAAGTCAGCATCAGTGCCGGAAACGATGATAAATTGCTGAAGGAAGCCCTCGCGACGGCAGCAAAAATCAAAGATGAACGCCTGAAAGCCCAAATCTTTTGGACCATCGCCGATGCGCAGGCCAGCGCCACAGATACCAAGGGTAAAAACCTCGCCATCGCCAAGGCAAAATTGGCAACCGCAGACATCAAAAGTCCTTTTTCCAGAGTTTGGATGCTGTGTGATATTGCCAAAGAACGCGCCAAACGGGGCCATATGGATGGGGCTTGGGATTTGTTTAACGACGCTCTCGAAGAAGCAAAATCCATATCTAATCCTTGGGGCCGGGCGCGGGCCCTTGGCAAAGCCGCCAATACCATGACCTTCCTTGCCGACCAAACCCGTGAAATCGCCCCTAAAAACTAAGGCCTGCCCCCTTGTATCTATGAGGTTGACCACTTAAAGTGCGTTTAATCCATGTCCCCTTTTGCGGAAATATAAAATGAAACGTCAGCTGTTGAAAAAATCACTCATGGTCGGGCTCTTGGGCCTTTTTGGACTTAGCGCCTGTTCTTCAACAGATGTCGCTCCGCCGCCGTGCCCCAACATTTTGATCCCGCGCGACGCCGCAAAACTGACGCGTTTTGTGCCCGGACCGGGTCGTGACATCATTGACGTCATGCACGAAGAAGAAATCTTAAGTTTTGCATCCGGCTGTGAATACGATACCGATGCAACGGGGGCCGGCGATGTTACGGTTTATATTCTCCCCACCATTAAAAGCAGCCGTGGACCTGCGAATGCGGGCAGCGAGGCTCTATTTGAGTATTTCTTGATCATTTCCGATTCGCAAAAAAACATCTTGGAAAAAGCAAAGTTCAAGGTCGCCATTCCTTATGCGCAAAACTTGACGCAAATTATTTGGCAGGCAAGTCAGCCCACCACCCTGCGGATTCCTTTAAAATCAGGACAAGATGGCCGGGATTTTCAGATTTTCATCGGATTACAGCTGAACCAAGACGAGCTGGATTACCAACGCAAGCATCGCTGAAGGCATGAATGAAAATGAACCTATTGACCTTCAAGTCAGGTCCTTTAAAATACGCTCAGTTTTTAGAAGAACAAAATTAAGTTCCTCGATTTAAGCCACCACGGGAGAGTCTGACGCCTTAACAAAGGTTGGTCAGCGCCGAAGGAGCAACCGCCCCGGAATCTCTCAGGCAAACGGACCGTTGTGGCGACGAGGCTCTGGAAAGTAGGCGGCTAAGGTTTAGCCCCTCACCGAAGATGTAACCCAAATAGCTCATATTTATATGAATGTTTGGGGAATCTTTCAGGTTCCAAGACAGGGTGGGGCATCTTCGAATTCATGTGAATTCGAATGTTGCTAAACTCACGTTGGAGAACCAGAATGTCAGAAAAAACTTCACTAGACGAACCTCTTTTCACCACCCCTTTGGATGCCATGCATCGCGAACTGGGTGGCAAAATGGTGCCGTTCACAGGGTACAGCCTGCCCGTTCAATACCCGGCTGGCATCCTGAAAGAACATCTGCACACCCGTGCCAAGGCGTCTTTGTTTGACGTTTCGCACATGGGCCAGGCCTTTTTAAAAGGCGATAAAGCCATAGAAGCTTTTGAGTCCATGGTGCCCGGCGATTATCAAATCCTGCCCGAAGGCAAAACCCGCTACACCGTTCTGTTAAATAAAGACGGGTGCATCATGGATGATTTGATGGCAACCCGCATTCCCGGCGGATTGTATATCGTCGTCAACGCGGCGTGCAAAACCCAAGATTTCGCCCATATTTTGACCAATTCAGAAGGCCGGGCCGAGTTAGAAATTCTCAACGACCGCGCTTTGATGGCTTTGCAAGGCCCCAGCGCCGGGGAAATCATGGCGCGCCTGTCGCCCGAAACGGCCGATATGACGTTCATGATGTTCCGCGAAGTTGAAATTTCGGGCATTCCCTGTTTTGTCACGCGTTCTGGCTATACTGGAGAAGACGGCTTTGAAATTTCGGTTCTGGCCAGCGACGCCATTCAATTGGCGCAAATTTTATTGTCCGAACCCGATGTTGAACCCGCCGGATTGGGCGCGCGCGACAGTTTGCGGCTAGAGGCCGGATTGTGCCTGTACGGTCACGACATCACCACCGACACCACGCCGATCGAAGCCGACATCAAATGGTGCGTGAACAAACGCCGCCGTGAAGAAGGTGGATTTCCCGGTCACAACATCATTATGGATCAGCTGAAAAACGGCGTGGACAGCGTCCGTGTTGGCATTTTACCCGAAGGCCGCGCGCCCGCGCGCGAAGGCACCGAAGTTCAAGATTTAGACGGCAATGCAATCGGCACCATCACCAGCGGCGGCTATGGCCCATCCGTTGGCGGGCCGGTCGCCATGGGCTATGTCAAAACTGAATTTTCAGAACCGGGCACGTCCATCAACCTCATTGTACGCGGCAAAGCGTTGGCAGCCAAAGTTGTCAAAATGCCGTTCACTCAAAAAACATATAAAACCAAATAAAGGATCACACCTATGTCAGTTAAATTTACCGAAGACCACGAATGGATCAGCGTTGTCGGCGACGTCGCCACCGTTGGCATCACCGCGCACGCCTTGGAACAACTGGGCGATTTGGTGTTTGTTGAAGTTCCCGAAGCGGGCCGCACCTTAGACAAAGGCGACGAGGCTGCTGTTGTTGAATCTGTGAAAGCCGCATCTGAAATCAATTCCCCTGTGTCTGGTGAAGTCACCGAAGGCAATGCTTTGTTGGGTGATGATCCTGAATCGGCTTCGGGCGATCCTGCTGGCGATGGCTGGTTTTTCAAAATCAAAATGTCTGACCCATCCCAATTGGATGGCTTGATGGATGAAGCCGCTTACAAAGCCCATATTGACGCCTAACTGACGTTAATTTAAGGAATATTACGATGCGTTATTTGCCGCTTACCGACGATAATCGGGCTGAAATGCTTGCTGCCATTGGGGCCAAATCTGCTGAGGACATGTACTGTGATGTGCCCGCAGAAGCTCTTTTAAAAGCCCCCCTTGACCTGCCCTTTCATGCGGGGGAAATGGAGGTTGAAAAAACCATTTCGGCGCTGGCGGCAAAAAACCTATCGCCGTCTTCACATCCCAGCTTTTTAGGGGCCGGAGCCTATCGTCACCATGTTCCGGCAAGCGTGGATTATTTGATCCAACGCGGTGAATTCCTGACGGCTTATACGCCGTACCAGCCAGAAGTTTCTCAAGGCACACTGCAATATCTGTACGAGTTTCAAACGCAAGTGGCGTTATTGACAGGTATGGATGTGGCCAATGCGTCCATGTATGACGGCGCCACGGCGTGTGCCGAAGCCGTGTTAATGGCGTCGCGCGTAACCCGCAAACACCGTGCGGTTTTGGCGGGTGGCTTGCATCCCCATTACCGGGACGTGACCATAAACAGCACCCGGTTGTTGGGCATTGAATTGGTTGGTCCTGATTCAGATCCCTGCCGTGCGGCCTTAGCGTCCAGTGTGATTGATTTGATTGATGACAAAACGTCGTGTGTTGTTGTGCAATCGCCCGATTTGTTCGGACGCATCATCGATTTAGAACCCATCGCGAAAGCCGCCCACGCCAAGGGCGCGTTGCTGATTGCGGTCACCACCGAAGTGATCTCGTTGGGCTTGTTAGAAGCCCCCGGCAATCAAGGCGCCGATATCGTGGTGGGTGAAGGTCAATCTTTGGGCAATTCGCTAAACTTTGGCGGGCCTTATGTTGGCCTGTTTGCCACACGGTCCAAACTGGTGCGGCAAATGCCGGGCCGCGTGACCGGACAAACCCAAGACGTCGAAGGTCAACGCGGTTGGGTGTTGACGCTCAGCACCCGCGAACAACACATTCGCCGAGAAAAAGCGACCTCGAACATCTGCACCAATTCTGGTCTGTGTGCTTTGGCGTTTACCATTCATTCTGCACTGTTGGGCGAAGAAGGCCTCAGCCGCTTGGCCCGCATCAACCATGCAAATGCCTGTAAACTTGCGGACCTGTTGGCGAAGGTCGACGGTGTCGAAGTTTTGAACGACAGCTTCTTTAACGAATTCACGGTCAAGCTTTCTAAAAATGCCAATGACGTGGCCGAAGCCTTGGCCGAACGCGGTATTTTGGGCGGTGTTCCGGTATCCAGACTGCTTCATGACCGCGACGATTTAGCCAACATGATGCTGATCGCCGCCACCGAATGCACATCTGATGATGACATGGCTCAACTTATTACAGCACTCACATCCGTACTTAGCGAGGTTCTCTAATGGCTGACGTATCACAAGGCCGCAGCAACGTTCCCGCAGGCGGATCGCAAACGGCACAAACGCAAACCATCAGTGGATCAAAGGGCTTGGACTTTGCCGAACCGTTGATTTTTGAAATGGGCCACGCAGGCCGTGTCGGTGTTGATTTGGATGATGTCGAAGTCTCTGATGACCGCTTGAATGGCAAACGTCGCGCAGAAAAAATTGGCCTACCCGATTTGAGCGAACCTCAAGTTGTGCGTCACTACACGCGCTTAAGCCAGAAAAACTATGGCATTGATTCCGGCTTTTATCCGTTGGGATCGTGCACCATGAAACATAACCCGCGGGTGAATGAAAAACTGGCGCGCCTGCCTGGTCTTGGTGATTTGCACCCCATGCAGCCGACATCTTCGGTTCAAGGGGCGTTGGAACTGATCGACAGCTTGGCCGATTGGTTAAAAACATTGTGCGGTATGCCCGCCATCGCCATGAGCCCGGCCGCCGGGGCCCACGGTGAATTGTGTGGTATGATGGCCATCAAAGCCGCTATTGAAGCGCGCGGCGAAGGCGAAACCCGCAAACGTGTATTGGTGCCTGAAAGTGCTCACGGCACCAACCCGGCAACCGCTGCGGCCTGTGGTTTCAGCGTCGACAGCATTCCGGCCAACGCGCAGGGCCGTGTTGATTTGGCCGCCTTTAAAGCCAAATTGGGTGACGACGTTGCGGGCATTATGCTCACCAACCCGAACACCTGTGGTTTGTTTGAAAGCGATATCATCGACATTGCCGATGCCATTCATGAAGCTGGCGGATATTTTTATTGTGATGGCGCGAATTTCAACGCCATCATGGGGCGCATCCGTCCGGGCGATTTGGGCATCGATTGCATGCACTTAAATCTGCACAAAACCTTTTCCACGCCGCACGGCGGTGGTGGACCGGGCGCCGGACCGGTAGTTTTGTCCGAAGCCTTGGCGCCGTTTGCACCGCTTCCGTATGTGGTGCACGGCGAAGATGGTTTTGATCTGATCGAACATATGTCCGATTCTGACGCCAAACCGTTTGGTCGTCTTAAAGGATTTCATGGGCAAATGGGCGTCTTTGTACGCTCGTTAGCGTTCATTCTCAGCCATGGCGCGGATGGTCTTTTACAGGCTTCTTCCGATGCAGTGTTGAGTGCGAATTACCTGCGCTGTCAATTACAAGACGATATGAGCGTGCCTTTTGAGGGCATGTGCATGCATGAAGTTTTGTTTGACGATACGTTCTTGCAAGGCACCGACGTCACCACTTTGGACTTTGCCAAAGCCATGATCGACGAAGGTTTCCACCCCATGACCATGTATTTCCCACTGGTCGTGCATGGAGCCTTGTTGATGGAACCGACCGAAAGCGAATCCAAGGAAACCCTTGATCTGTATATCAAAACCCTTAAAGGATTGATTGAAAAGGTTAAGGCGGGGGACGTTCAGTTGTTTAAAAATGCTCCGGTGCTGACCCCGCGCAGACGTTTGGACGAAACTGCGGCGGCCAGAAAACCTGTGCTGCGGTGGACTCCGCCAAATGCAGAAGAGTAAAAACGAAGACTAAAGAAAGCCCTCGCCGTCGTCATCTGGCGGCGGCATGAAATCTTCGTCATCGTTGTTGAACAATTCATCCATATAAGAGAACTCCTTGCGCATGCCTCGGCGTGCCAGGAGTTTTCTTTGGACGGGTTCGGGAAAATCCGTGAACATCATGGCGCCGCGTTCAATCAACACGTCGATCAAATCCTCGATCACGCGGATGAGGCCTAAATCGGATTCCATCAATTCTTTTTGCGCGCGCTGTTCGGGACTTTCTTGGCTTAAGAATCTCTGTAGTTCACTATCGCTTGCGGAGACTTCTTCAGCCCCCTCAACAGATTCGCTGAGCACCGCAATAATATGCCCTTCGGCATTTCTCATCACAAAAGCCATGTTGATTTTCCCTTAAGCTAACGCGTTATCGACTTTAGTGGTTATACCTTATGAGGGTAAAGGCTTGATTAAAATAACGAACCTACCCCGGCCAAACCATTTTCACCGACTTTTAAATGAAATTCAGGTTGCGCGTGCCCGCCCGGCAATTGGGTTTTGCCAAACCGCCGAGACGTTTTGGTTTTGCGTGGCTCATTCACAGCCAAACCTGTTGAATCGAGCGCAAACAAACGCTCAACAAAGCTTAAATCCGCCCATTTTTCAGAAGGCCAAGCCACGGCGGTGAAGTGATATTGGCCGTTGTGACAAGACGCAATGGTCCAATAAAACCCCTTAGACGACAGTTCTTCACCCACATTGGGGGGACCAAAAGCCCCTGAACGTTCAAGATCATCAACAAGGTCGTTCAAATCTGTATCAGAAAGCGTGGTGCTTTTAATCGTGCCCCGCCATGGATCCCACATTTTTTGCCATTTTTCGACATTTTCAAGATCTTTGACATTTGTCGTATTGATAATGCGGGTACGGAGCTCCCCTGTTGTAGTTGTTACATCGTATATACGCACCTGTTCGGTATAGACGGCGTTGTAAATCATGCGGTAACGATCCGGGACGCATGCGTTGCGAAAATCACCGCCTTCGACATACGAAAACCACTGAAATTTCCGCATAAGCGGGTTGTTAACAGACCCATCGGTGGCCGCGCATGCCGTCAGCACGCCAAGCAAACAGGCCAGGCACAGAACTTTAATCTTTGAGGTCGATGATTTCAAAATCATGGGTAATCTCTGCTGTTTTTCCTAACATGATTGACGCCGAACAATACTTTTCAGCTGACAAATGTATCGCCCGCTCCACATGTTTGGGGCTCAAATTCTTGCCCGTCACTTTAAAGTGAACATGAATTTGGGTGAATACCTTGGGGATGTCATCGGCACGCTCTGCGTTGATTTCCGCCACGCAATCGGTCACATTTTGGCGGGTTTTTTGCAAAATATTCATGACGTCAATCGACGTGCATCCGCCCATGCCCAACAGCAACATTTCCATTGGGCGCAAGCCTTTATCTTCCCCGCCAAAGTCCGGAGAGCTGTCCATAATGACCGTGTGACCACTGCCGGGGACGCCTTCAAAGGCCATCCCACCTAACCATTTAACACTTGCTTTCATTGCTAGTCCTTATTGCGTGTTTTGAATGTGACAATTATAAAGCTCTTGCGCACAAAACGCGATAAATCTGAAAAAAAACTTTAACTGCCTCGCAATCTCCCCATATCATTACATAGGTTAGGGATATTTACGAGAGATGGGCAGAGAATATGGGTAAACGCCAAACAGACATTGATACCGTTTCGTTTGCGAAAAATTTGGGTACGTTCACTCCAAGCTTGGCAACGATGCCTTGTCCGTGTGGAGACCGCACGTTTTGTGGTGATTTAGACATCCGGATTTCCGCCGATGGCACGTGGTATTACAATGCAACGCCGATAAACCGGCCCGAAATGGTGCAATTGTTTGCCACCATGTTGAAACTTGACGAAGAAGGCCGCCATTGGCTGGTCACACCAACAGAAATTGGCCGCATCGAAGTTGAAGATGCTCCGTTTACGGTGGTCGATGTCCACGTATCTGGAGAAGCCAAAGAACAGGTTTTGTGTTTTTCCACAAATGTCGAAGATGTGGTGTGTGTTGCAGCAGAAACGCCCATCATCATGGATACAAGCCCCGTAACCGAACAGTTGACTCCGTATGTGATGATTGGCGAAGGGCTGAAGGCGAAAATTGGCCGTTCCGTTTATTACGAATTGGTCGAACTGGGCCAAACGGCGGACGTTGAAGGCAAACAAATGTTTGGATTGTGGAGCTCTGGTTCTTTTTTCCCCTTGGGACCGATCGATTCCGCCGACGCATGAACAATTTTGACTGGGTAAGAGCCTGCCTGCGACAAGGCACAACGGCCATTCGTGGTGATCATGATTTAAACCCCGGTCTTTCTTCGGCACAGCCCGCGCGCCACTTACGCCCAGCAGCCGTCTTGATTGCTTTGGTGGACCGGGCTGATGGGTTGCATGTATTGTTCACCCGGCGCACCGATGATTTATACCATCATCCGGGACAAATTTGTTTTCCCGGCGGTCATATTGAACCCAGCGACCAAGATGCTACCGCCGCAGCAGTTCGCGAAACCAAAGAAGAAATTGGCTTAGACACCAAACATATTACGATTTTAGGGACCTTAGACACCTATATCACCCGCACCGGATTTTCCATCACACCGGTGGTGGCGGGGGTCAAGCCGCCCTTTGATTTATGCCCAGACCCCGGTGAAGTCGCGGACGTATTTGAAGTTCCCTTGGCGTTTTTCAGGGACCCAAACAACCACCAGCGTCCTCAACGCGAATTCGAAGGTCAAATCAGAAATTTTTACGCTATGCCTTACGAAGACCATAATATTTGGGGGGCCACGGCGGGCATGCTGGTTAATCTTTATCAAAGCCTCGTAGACGGACCGCCGTCAAACTGATAGGACTGTGCCCAAAGATGACCTTCAAAAGGGAAACCCATGATCCGCATTCTCATCACGTATATACTTCCGCTGGCTTTGCCGACCATCATGTTTTTTATTTGGTCCGCGTGGATGCGCAAAAAGCTAAAAGCTCAGCACGCCACGGCCGAAGAAGCTGAAGAAGCCTTTAAAATCAGCACACCCTGGTTCCGCCTAATTGTTATGGGTGTGGTTCTTATGGCCTTGGGTCTGGTTTTATCGGTCTTGTTCAGCCCTAAAAACCCACCTGACAGCGTCTATAAAGCTCCGTATATCGAAAATGGCCGCATTGTGCCCGGACAGTACGGACCTAAATAAAAGCGACCCTGAAAGCGACCATCGTGGACCCCACCGGAAAAATCCCCCCGCAAGCGTGGATGAAAAAGCCTGAAACCCAAAAGGTCATGGCGGTTCTGTTAAACGCGGGGGCTGAGGCGCGCTTTATTGGCGGCTGTGTGCGCGATTCCATCTTAAAACGCGATGTGCATGATATTGACATTGCCACCACCGCCCCACCCGAACGGGTTATACAAATCATGGAAGCCTCAAACATCCGGGTGATCCCTACCGGGTTGTCCCATGGCACCGTAACGGCAGTGATTGGCACAGAACACTTTGAAATCACCACCCTGCGCATAGACGTCGAAACGGACGGAAGGCGGGCAAAGGTAGAGTTTACCACCGATTGGACCCGAGACGCCGCACGCCGCGACTTTACCATCAACGCCATGTCGTGTGATCTGGATGGCAATATTTACGACCCGTATGACGGCCTTAAAGACTTAAGTGTAGGTTATATTCGTTTTATTGGCATTGCGCGGGAACGAATAGAAGAAGACTTGTTGCGATTACTTCGTTTCTTTAGGTTTTTAGCAACTTACGGCAAGTATCCAGTAAGTGCAGATGCTTTGTACGCCTGTGCGGAATTGGCCCCGCGTTTGGGGGAATTATCCGCCGAACGCGTGCGCACAGAACTGTTTCGCACCCTGATTGCGCCCAATCCGGCCACCACCATCAGCAAAATGATTGGGGAACAGGTGTTACAATACGTGCTTCCCGAAGCCACAAACGTAGGCCGTTTGCGGGTTGTGGCTTGGCTGGTTTCGACAGGCGTTAAATTCGACAACCTTGAAATTGATCCTATCCGTCATCTTGCCGCTGCGTTGGACCCCGACATATCCCCCCAAGACGTCTCGACCATGGCGGATCGGTTGAAGCTTTCCAACAAAGATCGAAAACGAATTCTCGCCATAACCGCTAAAAACCCGCAGATTTCCTCAAAAATAGGCTTACAAAGCCTGCGCAAGGCGTGTTTTGTATTTGGGGCGGATACGGTCATCGACGTTGCTCTTTTAAGCTGGGGCTCAGACATCGCGGAGCACGCTCGCCTGCCCCAAGAACAAACGGCCACGTGGATCAACATCATAAAAACCGCGCAGAACTTACCTAAGGTCAAATTCCCTCTTACAGGACGTGATGTTATGGACCTTGGCATCACGGCTGGTCCAGAAATTGGGGAATACCTGCGGCAAGTACAAAATTGGTGGGTAAAAAAAGATTTTAACCCCACTCACGAAGACTGCGTTAAGATGTTGAAAAAACTAACAAATCAAGACTAACTACCCATAAGTATAGCCCCGTCCTGCACGACCTTGTAGTAGCGCAAAGGTCCTCTTTTCCTGTATTTAGAATTGTAGTTGGCACAAACATACATTCAATAAAACTAATAAAGCCAGCACTAACAGGACATAGAATACTGCATATTCGTAGTATTCAGTGAGTATTAATAAAATCTAATGTGAACAACTGTAGGGGGGGACTTTAAAGGTCTGCCTATACGTTTCACAGGGAGCCAGACCCCATGTCAGCCGACAGACCTAAACATAAAGCATTTCCGTGGATCCGCGCGATCATTGGCACAGCCGTTCTTGGCGCCGTGATTGTGTTGGGCGCGCAAATGTTTGAGAATCAACTGCACCCCGTGGCCAAGGGCGAAGCCCCGGCTCCACGCGTACCCGGTGCAGATTTTCCAATGGACACCTTTGAAGGCAAAGATGTCGAACAACCCATCAACTATTCGCACAAGTTGCATGCGGGCGATTTGGGCATCAACTGCCTGTATTGCCATACTTATGCACGGCGTTCGAAAGTTGCCGGCATTCCGCCCACGGCCAAGTGCATGGGTTGCCATACGGTTGTTGCCGACGACAAGCCGGAAATTCAAAAGTTGACCGCCATGTGGGAAAAGGGCGAAAGCCCCGCTTGGAACAAAGTGAACGATGTTCCCGACTTTGTGCATTTCAGCCACGAACGT
>NVTL01000061.1 GCA_002401565.1 Rhodospirillaceae bacterium | reverse complement strand
GGCGTTTTGGACAGTGCCCGTTTCCGTCACTTCTTGGCTGAWGAATTYAARGTWTCCGTCAAAGACGTCACCGCRTTYGTKCTGGGCGGACATGGCGATACCATGGTGCCGTTGGTKCGYTATTCCAACGTTGCGGGYATTMCGGTTCCCGATYTGRTSRACATGAAATGGACCACMCAAAAACGCATCGATGAAATTGTTCAACGCACCCGCGATGGCGGTGCCGAAATTGTTGGCCTGTTGAAAACCGGGTCTGCTTATTATGCTCCGGCAACGGCGGCGATTGAAATGGCCGAAGCCTATTTGAAAGATCAAAAACGCGTCCTGCCGTGTGCTGCTCACCTGAAGGGTGAATACGGCGTTAAGGACATGTACGTGGGTGTGCCGGTTGTGATTGGCGMAAAGGGCGTRGAACGRGTTGTTGAAATCAAACTCGACCGGRSYGAAAAAGCYCTRTTCAYSAAATCTGTTCGCGCCGTGCGGGGCTTGATTGCGGCCATTAAAAAGATGGAAACAAAAGCTGAGCCCAAAAAGGCGGCTCCTAAAAAGAAAGCGGCCGCGAAAAAGAAAGCAGCTCCGAAAAAGGCAGCCGCTAAAAAAGCTCCTGCCAAAAAAGCAGTGGCTAAAAAAGCTCCTGCCAAAAAAGCAGTGGCTAAAAAATCTGTAACGAAAAAGCCTGTTGCACCGAAGAAGAAATAAGCTCCCTCAAGRAAGGYCYAAGCGATGAATATTCATGAATATCAAGCTAAGCAACTTTTGTCTGAATTCGGTGTKGCCGTSCCCAATGGTAARGTYGCCTATACSGCKCCCGARGCCGAGGCGGTSGCYAARGAYTTRGCMAAGGACATGGAYGGTGATCCGGTGTGGGTTGTGAAATCACAAATCCACGCGGGCGGTCGCGGCAAGGGTGGCGGCGTAAAAGTCGTGACGTCAATCGAAGACGTTCGCGATACCGCCAACCAAATGCTCGGCATGCAACTGATCACCCATCAAACTGGACCAGAGGGCAAAGAGGTCAAGCGAGTCTACATCGAAGAAGGATGTGACATCGCGCGGGAACTGTATTTAAGTTTGGTGATCGATCGCAGCACCTCGGCCATCACGCTGATGGCGTCCACCGAAGGCGGCATGGACATCGAAGAAGTCGCCGCCAAAACACCGGAAAAAATCCTGAAAGTCACCATCGACCCAGCTATCGGTATGATGCCGTTCCACGCCCGCCAATTGGCGTTTGGTTTGGGTTTAGAAGGCAAACAAGTCGGTTCGGCTGTGAAGCTGATGTTGGGTCTGTACAAAGCCTTTAATGCGTTGGATGCATCCCTGTTGGAAATCAATCCGCTGGTGGTCACGCGGTCGGGCCAAGTGATCGCCTTGGACGCAAAAATGAATTTTGACGACAATGCTTTGTTTCGTCAAAAAAACATATCGGAATTGCGGGACGAAGACGAAGAAGATCCGGCAGAATTAGAAGCCGCCAAACATGATCTGAATTATATCAAATTGGATGGCAGCATCGGGTGCATGGTCAACGGCGCCGGATTGGCCATGGCGACCATGGACATCATTAAGTTGTTTGGTGGATCGCCCGCGAATTTCTTGGATGTTGGGGGCGGGGCAACCAAAGAACGCGTCACCGAAGCGTTCAAACTGATTTTGTCCGACGCTAATGTCGAAGGCATCTTGGTCAATATATTTGGCGGTATCATGCGTTGTGATGTGATCGCCGAAGGCGTGGTTGCGGCGGCGCGTGAAGTCAGCCTGAATGTTCCTTTGGTGGTGCGCCTAGAAGGCACCAACGTGGAACTGGGTAAAAAAATCTTGGCTGAATCGGGCCTGCCGATTGTTTCTGCCGATGATTTGGGCGACGCCGCTCGAAAAATCGTCCAAGAAGTGAAGGAGGCCAGCTAATGTCCGTGCTTGTCAATTCAAACACCAAAGTCATCTGCCAAGGCTTCACCGGAGCCCAAGGCACCTTTCACTCTGAACAAGCCATCGCGTATGGCACCAACATGGTCGGCGGTGTTACGCCGGGCAAGGGCGGGTCAATACATTTGGACCTTCCGGTTTTTAATACGGTGGCCGAAGCCGTAGATGTTTCTGGCGCCAACGCAACGGTCATTTATGTGCCGCCGCCGTTTGCCGCTGATGCAATTTTAGAAGCCATTGACGCTGAAATCGAATTGGCCGTGTGCATCACCGAAGGCATTCCTGTTTTGGATATGTTGAAAGTCAAACGCGCGCTGGTCGGATCAAAAACCCGCCTGATCGGTCCCAACTGTCCGGGCATCATCACGCCGGGCGAATGCAAAATTGGCATCATGCCGGGGCACATTCATGTGCCGGGCTCAGTAGGCATTGTTTCGCGGTCTGGTACATTGACATACGAAGCCGTAGCGCAAACCACAAATGCGGGTCTGGGCCAAACCACCTGTATCGGTATTGGTGGTGACCCCATCAACGGCACCGACTTTATTGATTGTCTGGAATTGTTTTTGGCTGATGATAAAACCGAAAGCATCGTGATGATCGGTGAAATTGGCGGCACAGCCGAAGAAGAAGCCGCCGAGTTCTTGAAACAATCAAAAATCAAAAAACCAGTGGTTGGCTTTATTGCGGGTGTGACGGCCCCTCCGGGGCGTCGCATGGGCCATGCGGGCGCGATTATTTCCGGCGGCAAAGGCACCGCAGGCGATAAAATCGAAGCCATGCGCAGTGCGGGCGTTACTGTTGCGGATTCTCCGGCTACGCTTGGCTCTACTTTGACAGAAGTCTTAAAAGGATAACGGCAATGTCTGATACGGCTGATACGGCTGGTTCTGAGTTTCCTCAAACGAATACGTTTCTCACCGGGGCGAACGCTCTTTACGTGGCCGAACTTTACGCCCGTTATTTGGATGGGTCCGGTGAAATAGACAGCTCGTGGATAGACTTTTTCGGCTCTATGCAAGCCAGTGAAAAAGAAATGCTGACCGATTTGCAAGGTGCTTCGTGGGCACCGTCGACCAGTGCCGTGATTGGCCAGTATGGCAATGGCGGCTTGATGGAACGGGATTCGTTTTCTCCGGAAAGCTCGCCGCAAGCGGTTCAGCAAACAACGCCCATGACAACCGAAGTCCGCCCCAGTGCGGATGCTATTCGGGCGGCGACCAAAGATACCATTCGGGCGTTGATGCTGATCCGGGCGTATCGTATTCGCGGCCATATCATTGCGAATTTTGATCCCTTGGGCTTAGAAGGCCGCGCGCTTCATTCGGAATTGGATTACCGCACCTATGGATTTTCCGATGGTGATTTGGATCGTCCTATTTTTATCGATCACGTGTTGGGCATGGAAACCGCGACCCTTCGCGAAATCTTGAACATTTTAAAAGATACCTATTGCGGGTCCGTGGGCGTCGAATTCACCCACATCGGACAGCCCGAAGCCAAAGCATGGATTCAGCGTCGCATCGAAGGCATTCGCAATCAGACTGATTTCACCCTGAAAGGCAAACGCGCGATTTTGGAACGCCTTGTGGAATCCGAAGGCTTCGAAAAATATCTGGACGTTAAATTTAAGGGCACCAAACGGTTTGGTTTGGACGGCGGTGAATCGGTTATTCCCGCGCTGGAACAAATCATCAAACGCGGTGGTCAGTTGGGCGTGAAATCGATCACGCTGGGCATGTCTCACCGGGGGCGATTGAATGTTTTGGCGTCTGTTTTGCGCAAGCCTTACATGGCGATCTTTGCCGAGTTTTTGGGCAAGTCCATTACGCCCGAAGAACTTGATGTATCAGGCGACGTTAAATATCACCTGGGGGCTTCGGCTGACCGGGTGTTCGATGGCGATACCATTCATTTATCCTTGGCCGCCAACCCGTCACATTTAGAAGCCGTCAATCCGGTGGTGTTGGGCAAAGTGCGTGCCAAGCAACATCAAACGGGCGACGTGAACCGCGAACAGGTCATGGGCTTGTTGATCCACGGTGACGCGGCTTTTGCCGGACAAGGTTTGGTTCCCGAAACGTTGGATATGTCGCAATTAAAAGGCTACCGCACTGGCGGCACCATCCACATTATTGTGAACAACCAAATTGGTTTCACCACGCACCCCTCTTATTCCCGGTCGTCGCCATATCCATCCGACGTGGCGAAAATGATCGAAGCGCCAATTTTTCACGTGAACGGCGATGATCCCGAAGCCGTAGTACACGTTTCTAGAATCGCCATGGAATTTCGCCAAGAATTCAAGCGCGATGTGATCTTGGATATCTTTTGTTATCGCCGTCACGGTCATAACGAAGCTGACGAGCCCATGTTCACCAACCCGATTATGTACAAAACCATCGCCAACCACCCAACCACGCGTGAAATTTATGCCCGTAAATTGGTGGACGAAGGCGTCATCAGCGCGACGGAAGCCGATGATATGGTGAAACGTTTCCATGCTCTTTTGGACAAAGAACGCGAAGCCGCCGAAAACTTCAAACCCAACAAAGCCGACTGGTTAGAAGGCAAATGGCAAGGCCTGTTTTATTTGGAAGGCGCCGAAGAATTACGCGATGACGATACCTCGGTCGACATGGATGTGTTGAACGAAGTCGGCCGCGCGATTTCCAGACCGCCTAAAAACTTTGAACTCAATACTAAAATCCGGCGGCAGCTGGGCAATAAACGTAAAATGATTGAATCCCAAGCGCACGTGGATTGGGCCACCGCCGAAGCCTTGGCGTATGGAACGTTATTGGTGCAAGGCCATGGCGTGCGTTTGTCGGGCCAAGATTCCGGGCGCGGTACGTTTTCTCATCGCCATTCGGTTTTGGTCGATCAAAACAACGAAGAACGCTATATTCCGCTGAACAACATTCGTCCCGGCAATCAGTCTCATTTCGAAGTCATCGACAGTCCGCTTTCTGAAGCCGGCGTGTTGGGTTTTGAATACGGCTATTCCTTGACCGAACCTCATGGCTTAACCATTTGGGAAGCTCAGTTCGGCGATTTTGCCAATGGCGCGCAAGTGATCATCGATCAGTTCATTGCATCGGGCGAAACCAAATGGCTGCGCATGTCCGGTCTGGTGATGTTGTTGCCCCATGGTTACGAAGGCCAAGGACCAGAACACAGTTCAGCCCGTTTGGAACGGTATCTGCAACTTTGTGCAGAAAACAATATGCAAGTGGTCAACTGCACCACCCCGGCACAATTTTTCCATGTGATCCGCCGCCAAGTTTGTCGCAATTTCAGAAAGCCTTTGATTGTGATGTCACCGAAATCTTTGTTGCGTCATAAATTGGTATATTCAAACTTGGGCGAAATGGGCCCCGACACCCGGTTCCGCAGAATCATGCCAGAACATGATCGTCTGGTCTTGGACAAACATGTTAAACGCTTGATTGTTTGTTCCGGAAAAGTTTATTACGATTTGTTGGAAGAACGCCGCGCGCGTGAAATTAAAGACGTTGCGATCATCCGTCTGGAGCAAATCTATCCTTTCCCGTGGAAAGGCCTGATGCAACAATTTGCCAGATACCCCCATGCCGAAGTGGTGTGGTGTCAGGAAGAACCCGCCAACATGGGGGCGTGGTTATTTGTCGCGCAACGCATCGAAACGGTTCTTCGCGATTTAGATAACGACTGTATATCCCCGACATATGTGGGCCGGCGCGGCGCCGCCAGCCCGGCCACAGGCATGATGTCAAAACATAAAGAACAACAAGCATGGTTGGTTGACCAAGCCTTGGAAGGCGTTCTCGCCGACCTGGACCAACCCCATCAACGTCCGCAATATTAAAGTATTTGAGAGGTCGAAATGGCTAGCGAAATTATAGTACCAACGCTCGGTGAGTCTGTTACGGAAGCAACCGTTATAAAATGGTTTAAAGAACCCGGCGAAGCTGTCGAGGTTGATGAATCCCTGTGTGAATTGGAAACCGATAAGGTCACGGTCGAAGTGCCRAGCCCGGTSGCWGGSGTYTTRAAAGAGATCRTTGCCCAAGAAGGCATGGAYGTYGAWGTTGGYGGYYTRTTGGGSCGTSTSGAWGARGGGGCYACGGCCTCKGCRCCNGMARTTAAAACAGAGACCGCTCCAGCCGCCGCTCTGGCTCCAGCCGCCCAAGACACTTTATCCCCGGCGGTTTTGAAACTGGTCACGGAAAACAATCTAGACGCCAGCGCGATTACCGGAACGGGCAAAGATGGACGTTTGGTCAAGGGCGACGTGATCGCCTATCTGGAAGCGCAAAAAGCTCCAGCTCCAGCTCCGGCTCCGGCTCCTGCATCTGCAGCTGCTCCCGCGGCCTCAACACAAAACATGTCGTTGGAATCTTCACCGCCTGCGGCCCCGGTGGCAGCTCAATACCCAACCCGTCTGGCTGGACCCCGTGAAGAAAAAGTCCCCATGTCGCGTCTGCGCCGGGTGATTGCTTCGCGTTTGAAAGAAGCTCAAAACACGGCGGCAATGTTGACCACGTTTAACGAAGTCGACATGACCGAAGTCATGGCCATGCGCAAACGGTACAAAGAAAGCTTTGAGAAAAAACACGGGGTGAAGCTGGGCTTCATGTCGATCTTTATCAAAGCGTGCGTGACGGCGTTGCGTGAAATTCCGGCCATCAATGCCGAAATTAATGGCAACGATATCATCTATAAAAATCACTATGACATTGGCGTGGCCGTGGGCACCGAAAATGGTTTGGTGGTTCCGGTGGTCCGCGATTGTGATGCGTTGTCATTTGCGGGCATCGAACAATCCATCGGTGATTTTGGACGGCGCGCCCGTGAAGGCCGTTTGACCATTGATGACATGTCGGGTGGCACGTTCACCATCACCAACGGCGGTGTGTTTGGATCGTTGCTGTCGACACCTATTTTGAACACGCCTCAGTCCGGCATTTTGGGCATGCATAAAATTCAGCAGCGCGCCATGGTTATGCCCGATGGGTCTATCGAAGCCCGTCCAATGATGTATCTGGCGTTGAGCTATGATCATCGCATCGTGGATGGTCGCGAAGCCGTGACGTTCTTGGTCCGGGTTAAAGATTGTTTGGAAAACCCCGAACGCATTATGATTGACGCTTAAGGCGCTTAAGGAGCACTACAATGTCTGATACAGCTTTTGACGTCATCGTCATTGGGGCCGGGCCCGGCGGATACGTCGCTGCCATTCGCGCCGCACAATTGGGTCTGAAAACCGCGTGCATTGATGCGCGCGAAAGCTTGGGCGGCACGTGCTTGAACGTTGGTTGCATTCCGTCAAAGGCGTTGCTTCAATCGTCGCATTTGTTTGAAGAAGCCGGCCACGGTATGGCGGCGCACGGGGTCGAAGTCGCGGCCCCTAAACTTGATCTGAAAACCATGTTGGGGCGTAAAGATTCCATCGTTGGCGATCTGACCAAGGGCATTGCGTTTTTGTTCAAGAAAAATAAAATCACGCAAATTACAGGTATGGCAAAAGTTACGTCTGCGGGCAATGTCTCGGTCGGCAAAGACGCCTATACCGCCAAACATATCATCATTGCGACGGGATCAGAATCAGCTCCGTTGCCGGGCGTGGATGTTGATGAAAAACAAATCGTCAGTTCGACCGGAGCCTTAGACCTGCCCAAAGTGCCAAAAACCATGGCGGTGATTGGCGGCGGTGTGATTGGTTTGGAATTGGGTTCTGTGTGGCGCAGATTGGGGGCCGAAGTCACGGTCATCGAATTCCTGCCCAACATCCTGCCGGGCATGGACGCAGACGTGGTCAAACAAGCCACCCGCACGTTCAAAAAACAGGGCCTGAAATTTAAGCTGGCCACCAAAGTCACCGGGGCCAAAAAAGCCAAGGGCGGCGTAACCCTGTCGTTGGAACCCGCCGCAGGTGGCGATACGGATACTTTGCAAGCCGATGTTGTGTTGGTGTCCATCGGACGTCGTCCGTTCACTGATAAACTTGGGCTAGCTGAAGCTGGCGTGACCGTTGACGAACGCGGGTTTGTCGCCACAGACGGTCATTACAAAACCAACGTCGACGGTATTTATGCCATTGGCGACGTGGTCGGCGGAGCCATGTTGGCCCACAAGGCCGAAGAAGAAGGCGTGGCATGTGCTGAAATCATCGCGGGCCAAGCCGGACACGTGAATTACGGGGCCATTCCGGGCGTGGTGTATACCCACCCAGAAATCGCCGCCTTGGGCAAAACCGAACAACAGTTAAAAGACGAAGGTGTTGAATACAACGTTGGTAAGTTCCCGTTCATGGCGAATGCACGGGCCAAAGCCGTGGGCTCAACCGAAGGCTTTGTGAAAATTATTGCGGACGCCAAAACCGATAAAATCTTGGGCGCACACATCATTGGACCGGGTGCCGGGGAATTGATTCAAGAAGTCGCCTTGGCAATGGAATTTGGCGGGTCCAGCGAAGACATCGCGCGCACCAGTCACGCTCACCCCGGAACAGCAGAAGCCGTAAAAGAAGCCGCCATGGCGGTGGCCGGACGGGCCATTCATATCTAACGCGGCCTACAGCTAAACATAAAAAAACCGTCCAGCGTATTTAAACGCTGGACGGTTTTTTATGAACGTACCTCTACTTACGCTTATATTTCAGGGCTTTACAATATATTTTCAAAAACATAAGTTTATTAGATATTGCGAACGCGCATCTGAGATTAATGAACAAGGCCTATATTAGGAAATTTTTCCGCCCCCTCGCTTTAAGCACTTTATTCTTATTTTCGGCCCTGTTTTGGCAATCGGGAAAATAGGGCAATCTGCATGTTCTGGGGCTGGTCGGGGTAATTTCGCCGCAGGTCCGAGGGCGATCACAAGTGAGGCGTGTGGCGGAGGTACTTACCAATCAAAGAATGTTGCTGGCTCTTGCAGAAACTGCCCTGCGGGAACGTGGCATAACCGTAGTAAACAATCTTCAAAATTAAAGTGCATTGACGCCGACAACGGGAGATATGTTCCAGCTAATGGTGCGGCCTCACAGACAGCCTGTGCTAAAAGAACGTACAACGCAAGTACTGGGAAAACGGCCTGCACGTCCGCTGTTGCTGGAAAGTACGTTTCATCTGTTGGTGCGAAATCACAAACCACCTGCCCCGTCGGGACTTACTCAACCAATGCCAAGAGTTCGGCTTGCACATCATGTTCACCCGGCACCAAAGGCAAAAGTCCACACAAATGCAAAACCGGTAAGAATTGGAAGACGTCTGCGCAAGCCTGTAAATAAGAACCATCACAGAACCATATCAAGGGAGCAACAGGGGCTGAAATTTCCTATACCTGCTGCTTCGCTTTTTTAATGTTTGCTGATAGCCTGAGATATTTCCATATTTAAACAAACATTGAAATATGGAAATATTTCAGTTACAATGGCTGTTATGGATCAAGACGTCGCCGTAAAAAGATTAAGTGAATTAGGACATTCGACAAGAATGTCTGTGKTTCGGTTGCTGGTGAAGGCGGGTGACAAAGGTTTGCCCGTTGGTGAGATGCAAAAACACCTCGATGTTTCTGCTCCCAATATGTCACATCATCTTCATCGCTTGATTGCCGTTGGTCTTGTCAAACAAGAAAGAGACGGCAGAACCCTTTATTGTTTTGCCGAACTTGATGCTTTGCGCGACGTCATGGGTTTTTTAGAAGCAGAATGCTGCACACTTTAGCGGCCTTTTTTTGAACCTATACTTCAATGTTTGTGGAATTATTTAAGGATTACGTTATGGACATAGATCAAATGATGACGTTCATTTCATCCCCCCAAGCTGCAGAAATGCTTGAACAAAGTGCAAAAATGTTCCTTCAACTTTTTCTTGAGCTTACGTTCTTATTTCTCATCATTAGCTATCTCGTCGCCATAATTAACCAGAAACTATCTGCTGAGAAAATACAACGTATCTTGGGCAGCCAAGGCGGACGTGGTTATTTTACCGCTGCTGCTTTAGGCGCTATTACCCCTTTTTGCAGCTGTTCAACCATCCCTATGCTGGTTGGACTTTTAAAGGCGCGCGCGGGCTTTGGTCCAACCATGACTTTCCTGTTCACCTCTCCTCTTCTCAACCCAATCATCATTGCGCTGTTCATTCCAGTGTTGGGCTTAAACGTCACACTTGCCTACGGCGCGTTGGCTTTAAGCATTTCCCTACTCGCAGGTGTCTTGTTGCACACACTGGGTTTTGAACGGTATATCAAAGAAGATATGCTGGTTGAAAAAAAGACATGCTGCGGGTCCGCCCCACAAATCGAACCCTCACAATGGCGAAAAGCATGGGACGAATGCTGGTCGCTCTTTCGCCAGATGTTTCCGTATATGTTAATTGCCATGTTGATCGGTGCACTTGTCCATGGTTTTGTGCCGGCTGAATTTTTCTCGACCGTTGCCGGCCCTGATAACCCCGCAGCCATTCCAACAGCAGCGATTATTGGCATCCCTTTATATATAAGAGTCACAGCGCTTTTGCCCCTTGTTGCTTCTTTCCTTGCCAAGGGGGTCAGTATTGGGGCCATTATTGCCTTGGTTATTGGCAGCGGTGGGGCGAGTTTGCCTGAGGTGATCCTTTTAAAGAAGCTCTTTCAGTGGCCGTTATTATTGGCCTTTCTGTTGGTTATCTTCAGCATGGCCGTCATTGGCGGCTTCACCTTTAATGCCCTTGTGACATAAAAAAACCGCCCAGCGTCATTAGACGCTGGGCGGTTTTTTGTTCACTTAAACGAGGCCTTAGTTAGCGTATTTGCCTTCGCCTGTGTAATTGCCACCGGATATGATGGTGATGGCTTCTTGGATTTTGCCGGGTGAGCCCATGATGTTCATGAAGCTGTTGTCACCGGTCATGCTCAAATCTGGAAAGTTGATGGCGATGCGGAACTTTGAATCCAAAGCCCATGCTTTTTTGCCAGAAACAATCAGCTCGATGGGCAGGTGTGCGGTTGAACGCACGTCTTTAAAATCGATTTCGCTCATCAGCCATTTGTCGTCTTTTTCTTTTTCATCTTCGCCGTTGCCTGTCATAGCCACGCCAAACACAACTTCTTCTTTGCCCGGAATATCGATGCGAAAGACCTTGCTGACCCCAACCAAATTGGCTTTCAAGTTGGCTTCAACGCGATCAACCATTTCTTTATGGCTTGCCGCACTGCCCAACAAATTTGGATCATCGAAATAAGGCATAAAGATCATGTAGTGATAGCCGTTCAGTTTTTTCGCAGAAAGGCCTTCTGGGGGACCGTATTCGCCTTGATCACCCAACGCACCCTTTAGGGCAGATTTGATGGATGCAAGGTCGCTGTCCATTTGATAAGCGGCAGCCATATACGTTGGGTTGGTATAACCCACTTGGATAGCGCCGTTGTGTTCGGTGATCGATACGCGTTGCGCCGCGCCAAAACCACCAAGTTCAGTTTTTGAAGCCGTGGCTTGCAGCGCTGCGTTGCTGACGATCAAAATGTTAGCGTTTGCATACGGTGCGTATGTGCCGACAATTTCAAAACCAGCCGCTGTCAATTTAGCCGACAGTGTTGCGGATGTTGCATCCACGGACACAGCCCCATCATTGCCCCGCACGAACGGCATCATTTCGCCCTCATTCCCGGCGGCTTGGGCCGGTGTTTTCACGGCAAATAAGGCCACGATGGCCACGATAAAATATGAGATTTTACGGATCATTATTTTTTCTTCCCCTGTTGTTAGGCCACTTTTATATGAGAATAATGTGCGATAGCGGTAGTACTATGTTCCCCCGGCCTCATTAATTGGCTTAAATTCAGGGTTTTTGGGGCTATTTACGGCGTTTTGCTCGGGGATGAGCGTTCTGATAGACGTTTTGCAACCGCGCCGCATCGACTTCGGTATAGCGTTGCGTGGTGCTTAAACTGACGTGGCCCAACAATTCCTGAATGGTGCGAAGGTCGCCACCACCCGCCAGCAAATGGGTGGCAAAGCTGTGGCGCAGCGCGTGCGGTGTGGCGCTGTCGGGCAGGCCCAGCAATGTGCGTACTTCGCGCACCATTTTTTGCACAACCCCCGCATTTAAGCGCCCGCCGCGCAGACCTAAAAACAACGGGCTGATGGGCGTCATGGGGTAGGGGCTGGATTGAACATAGTCTCGAAGAGCCGTTTTAACTTCGATCAGCAACGGCACAATGCGTTGTTTGTTGCCTTTGCCTGTTACCGTCAAAACGTCGCCGATTGGCATGTCTTCAACATTTAGGGCCAAAGCCTCGGCAATGCGAAGCCCCGCGCCATACAAAAGCATCAGCATTGCCTTATCCCGTTTGCCAATCCAAGGCTCAATGGAAAGCTGGTCGGCACAGTCAACCACGGCCAGTGCATCTTCGATGGTCAAGGCCTTGGGCAGGGATTTAGGAACTTTTGGTGTACGCACAGCTAAAATCGCCGCATTGGACAAAATGCCTTCGCGTTCGAAATATTTAAACAACGTGCGCAAGGTCGACATGTGCCGGGCGATGGTCGAACGGCTTTTGTCCGTGCGGGCCATTTGGGCGAGGTAACTGCGAAAATCTAAAATGCTGAGGGCTTCAATGTCCTTGAGGCCGGGAGTATAGCCCAGATGTTCTTGCACAAAGCCTAAAAAATGCACCACATCTCGGCTATAGCCATCCAAAGTATGGGCGGCGGCACGTTTTTCGTGGGCCAGCCACGCCTGCCATTTCCCCAGAGCGTCTTTGAGGGCTGGCTCGGCCTGAACCGCCGCCAGTGGGCCTGTTTGGGTGTCGGTTACTGAGTTGGGGACAGCCATTTGCTGAACAGTTTTTCGGTTGCACGGGCCAAGAAATTCAACAAATCTGTGCCTTGACCGGGGTGGAACAGACCAGGCGTTACCGATCCCAAAATCATCAGGCCCGGTGCGGTATGGGTGCTGGCGCGGAGCCGGGCGATGGCAGCCGAGCGGACTTCTGTGCAGTTGTCGCCAAACAACGTGCCATCATCGATCAAATCTTGGACCAAGGCGACATCGCCGCCGACCCCGACGTGATCGTCAATATAACCAAACGGCAACATACGCACGCCGGGTAAACGCAAAGCCGCTTCGGCCTTGATATCTTGTTCAAAAGCAAAGGCCACATAATCCACATCCAACAGCAACGGCAGATCATCGGTCAGGATGCGCGCCATGTGCGCGGCGTCGTGGGCCGATAACAAAGCCAGCACGGCCGCATGGGTGCGGGTCAAAAAGGTCATGTTATTGCGACTGGTTTCGATCACATCTTGGGTGCAAGCGGCCAGATTTTGCACTTCGTCGCGCAGCTTATCGACCATCACGGTTTGAAAATCAACCACGCCTTCGGGGGCGTCTGAATACCGACCGGGGCTTTGCATTTGCACCAAAACGTCTGGATTGCGCGAAAAGAAGTCTGGATTTTGACGCAAAAAATCGCCGATATCGTCATCATTCAGCAGGTTCTGGGCGGTTTGGTTGGTCTTTGTCATGGTTGTCCTCAAATCATGCGAATCGCAATTGTTTATCATGAACCATTTTCGTTAAGGCTTTCCTTCCGTACACTAGGTTTATGACAAAAAACGATTCGCCCTCTTCAAACCTGAAAACGACCTTTACGGCGGGTGACCGCGTGGGCGTCATGTTGCCCGTGCCGGTGGGCCGATACGGGGTGTCGCCGCTGTATGATTATAAAGTAAACGACGATCAGGTTTTGCATCTGGGCCAATTTGTGCGGGTGCCGTTTGGCCCGCGTAAATTGGTGGGCGTGGTGTGGGGTGTGGGCGAAGGCGATTTCGCCGCGTCTAAATTAAAGACGGTTCAAGAAAAGCTGCCCGTGCCACCCATGCCCGATGTTACCCGCAAATTTGTCGATTGGGTGGCCAGCTATACCTTGTCCAGTCCGGGGCAGGTCTTGAAAATGACCATGAGCGTGCCCGATGCCTTGGAAGATCCACGCGGCGTAAAGGTGTGGCGTGTGGCGGACCCATTGCCCGATATCAAAATGACAAAAACCCGCGAACGGGTGATCGAAGCCTTAAAAGACGGCCCGCCGCAAACCGCAACCGAAACCGCCTTGGCCGCCGGATGCAGTCCCGCCGTGGTCGCGGGCTTGGCAAAATTGGGTGCGCTGGTGCAAACTCAGCAGGTGCGTGAACGTATATGGGACCAACCGGACGCCCATCATCCAGGACCGACTTTATCGGATGCCCAATCCGTCGCCGCCGCTGATTTGGTGGATAAGGTGAAGGCACAAAGCTTTGGGGCAGTATTGTTGGACGGTGTTCCGGGGTCGGGCAAAACCGAGGTGTATTTCGAAGCCGTCGCCGAAACCTTAAAACAAGGCAAACAAGTGTTGGTGTTGTTGCCGGAAATCTCCCTAGGTTCGCAATGGTTAGCACGGTTTGAACGCAGATTCGGCGCCCGCCCTGCGGGCTGGCATTCCGATTTGGGTCAACGCGAACGTCGTGAAACCTGGCGCGGCGTGGCCGAGGGCCGGGTCAATGTGGTGGTCGGGGCGCGGTCCGCATTGTTCCTGCCGTATAAAGACCTGGGCCTGATTGTCGTCGACGAAGAACACGACCCGGCGTTTAAACAAGAAGAAGGCGTCATATATAATGCCCGCGATATGGCGGTGGTGCGCGCACATTTGGGGGGCTTTCCCATTTGCTTGGCCAGCGCCACGCCGTCGTTGGAAAGCATCGTCAATGTGGAAAACGATAAATACCAGCTGTTGCACTTGCCCGAACGTCATGGCGGAGCGGTTTTGCCGGAACTCAGCCTGATTGACATGCGCACCGAAAAACTGCCCGCCACCCGGTGGATTTCCAAAACCTTGGAATCCATGCTGATCGAAACCTTTGCGGCGGGCGAACAGGCCATGTTGTTTTTAAATCGCCGAGGGTACGCGCCCCTGACCCTGTGCCGCAGCTGTGGTTACCGTGTGGCCTGTCCGAACTGTTCCGCCTGGCTGGTGGAACACAGACGGGCCGGGCGTTTGCAATGTCATCATTGCGGTCACAGCACGGATTTACCCAATATATGTCCCGAATGCGAATCCGAAGCTCCGTTTGCCGCCTGTGGTCCCGGTGTGGAACGCTTGGCCGAAGAAGTCTTAAATACGTTTCCCGACATTCGCTTTGCCTTGGCAAGCTCTGACACCCTCACAGGTCCCAAAGCCGCCGAAGATCTGATCGGGCGAATTGAACGCCACGAGGTGGATTTGATCATCGGCACACAAATCATGGCCAAGGGCTATCATTTCCCCATGTTGACGTTGGTCGGTGTCGTCGATGGCGATCTGGGCCTTGCAGGCGGTGACCTGCGCGCCGCCGAACGTACTTATCAGTTATTATACCAAGTCGCGGGCCGCGCCGGGCGTGGCGAACGTCCGGGCAAGGTGGTGGTGCAGACTTATGTGCCTGAACATCCGGTGATGCAGGCCATGGCATCCGGCGTGCGGGAAAACTTCATTGCCGAAGAAATCCGCGCACGCGAAGATTTAGATATGCCGCCGTTTGGGCGCTTGGTGGCGTTGATTGTTTCGGGCAAGATCGAATCACAGGTCGAATCCCAAGCGCAAGCGCTGGGTCGGGCGGCTCCGCGTTATGATGGTATTGATGTGCTGGGCCCGGCACCCGCACCTTTGGCCATGTTACGTGGTCGGCATCGTCGTCGATTGTTGATGAAAGTAAAACCGGGACTGGCGCCGCAATCGGTGGTGCGGGAATGGCTGGCACGCGTATCTGGCGGAGCAAAAATACAAAAAGGCGTTAAAATTCAAGTCGATATCGATCCGCAGAGTTTTATGTAAAGGCTGTTAAAAAGCCCTGATATTAGGGTGAATAGGGGAGTGTGAAACAATTTTGTCCCCAGACCTTGAAAAATATCGTGAAAATATCCAAAGAGTCGTCTTGCAAGCCCCTGACCCGTATGTTAGATAACTGCGCGTTCTGCTTAATAATGTGGAATGTGAAGCGGGCTCGTGACTTTACGAAATGAGCTCATTGAAATACTAACTCAGACAGGGGTTTTCTAGGTGTCATCCGAGACAAATGGAGCGACAGGATTAACGGGCCGTTACGCATCAGCGCTTATTGAGCTGGCCGATGCGGCATCGAATCTGGACAAAGTCGCCGAAGACCTCACGTCGTTGAGGGCTATGATCCAAGACAGCACTGATTTAGACCGCGTGATTAACTCACCGGTCCTTTCCCGTGAAGAACAAGTCAAAGCCATGACGGCTTTGTGTGCCAAGGCCGAAATGGACGATCTGACCACGAATTTCGTGGGTACGGTTGCTCAAAATCGCCGTTTGCCGGCTCTTCTGGGAATGATCAGTTCTTTTCTGGACGAACTTTCACGCCGCCGTGGCGAAGCCAAGGCGCATGTTACATCGGCTAAAAAGTTGACTGCTGGTCAACTTAAGGCCGTTACTGATGTATTGAAAAAAGCCGTGGGCACGAAAGTGTCGCTTGAAACGGACGTTGATGAAACTCTCTTAGGCGGGATGATTATCAAGGTTGGTTCGCGGATGATTGATTCTTCTCTTAAAACCCAGTTGCAGCAGCTACATCTCTCCATGAAGGGGATTGGATAATGGATATCCGTGCCGCGGAAATTTCCGCAATACTAAAAGAACAAATCGCTAATTTCGGAACTGAAGCCCAGGTGGCAGAAGTTGGTCAAGTCCTCTCAGTCGGTGATGGTATCGCCCGTGTTCATGGGTTGGACAATGTCCAAGCCGGTGAAATGGTCGAATTCCCCGGCGGCATTAAGGGTATGGCCCTGAACCTCGAAGAAGATAACGTCGGTATTGTTATTTTCGGCGATGACCGTGGAATTAAAGAAGGCGACACCGTTAAACGGACCGGCGCCATCGTTGAAGTTCCTTCCGGTAAAGGTTTGCTGGGGCGCGTTGTTGACGGTCTTGGTAACCCCATCGACGGTAAAGGTCCTTTGAAAGATGTGACCTTCTCTCGCGTGGAACGTAAAGCTCCCGGCATTATCCCGCGTAAATCGGTTCACGAACCTATGCAGACCGGCCTGAAGGCGATCGATTCTTTGATCCCCATTGGTCGCGGTCAGCGCGAATTGATCATTGGTGACCGTCAAACCGGTAAAACCGCTATCATTTTGGACACCATTATTAACCAAAAAAGCGGCAACGCAGAAGCAACTAAAGATTCAGAAAAATTGTTCTGCATCTATGTTGCGGTTGGCCAAAAACGCTCAACGGTTGCTCAGTTGGTTAAAACTTTGGAAGACAACGGCGCGATGGAATATTCCATCGTTGTTGCCTCTACGGCTTCTGACCCGGCGCCAATGCAGTTCTTGGCTCCTTACACGGGCGCCACAGTTGGCGAGCACTTCCGCGATAACGGCGAACACGCTGTAATTTTCTATGATGATTTGACCAAACAAGCGGTTGCTTATCGTCAAATGTCCTTGTTGTTGCGTCGTCCTCCGGGCCGTGAAGCTTATCCGGGTGACGTTTTCTATCTTCACTCTCGTTTGCTGGAACGCGCTTGTAAATTGGGCGATGCGGCTGGTAACGGTTCCTTGACGGCTTTGCCGGTTATTGAAACACAGGCTGGTGACGTTGCGGCGTATATTCCAACCAACGTGATTTCCATTACCGATGGTCAGATCTTCCTTGAATCCGAACTGTTCTACAAAGGCATTCGTCCTGCTGTGAACGTTGGTTTGTCGGTTTCTCGTGTGGGCWCTGCGGCTCAGGTTAAAGCGATGAAGCAAGTTGCGGGTTCTATTAAACTGGAATTGGCTCAGTATCGTGAAATGGCTGCGTTTGCTCAGTTCGCGTCCGATTTGGATGMGGCCACCSAGCAATTGTTGGCCCGTGGTGAACGTTTGACTGAATTGTTGAAACAACCGCAATACAGCCCGCTTACTGTTGAAGAACAAGTCGGCGTGATTTATTCCGGTGTTAAAGGCTATTTGGACGGAATTCCAGCAAAGGACGTAACGCGTTACGAACAAGCTTTGTTGGGGGATCTCCGGTCCAAGGGTTCAGACATCCTCGCCACCATTCGCGAAGAAAAAGCTTTGTCGAAAGACACCGAAGCAAAACTTGCGAAATTCATCAAAGACTTTACCAAGTCTTTTGCTTAAGTCGCTTTCGTGAATTGGAGCGGGACAACGTCTCATGGCTAACTTAAAAGACCTAAAGAACAGGATCGAAAGCGTTAAATCGACGCGCAAGATTACGTCTGCCATGAAAATGGTTGCGGCGGCAAAGCTTCGCCGTGCGCAGGAATCTGCTGAATCTGCGCGGGCTTATTCCGAACGTATGGATCGTCTGATGCGCTCGCTCGCTGGCTCTTTTGCCGGCGTCGAGGGTGGACCTAAGTTGTTGGCAGGCACCGGATCTGACCAAACCCATCTGTTGGTGGTGTTTACGTCTGACCGGGGTTTGTGCGGCGGCTTTAACGGAACGATTGTTCGGTCAGCACGCGCCAAAATCTTGGCCCTTAAAAGCGAAGGTAAAGCCGTCAAGCTGATGCTTGTGGGCAGCAAGGGCCGCGATTTGCTGAGATCGGATTACAAAGACATTTATGTCGATGAAATCGTCGGTATTGGTGGCAAAAAAGGCATTGCGTTTAGCGAAGCTACTGATATTGCCGCCAAGATTACGGATTTGTTTGAAGCGGGCGAATTTGACGTTTGCTCTATCGTATTCAACAAATTTAAATCTGCGATGACACAAATCGTTACACATCAACAACTCATTCCCTTTACGGCGGATGACGATGATGCAGCAGAAGACGGTGCGAAGGATGAGGGCTTAAGCGCTTCTTATGAATTCGAACCAGAAGAAAGTGAAATCCTTGAGGTCTTGTTGCCTAAAAACTTAGGTGTGCAGATTTTTCAGGCCATGTTGGAAAGTTCAGCATCTGAAAATGGCTCACGTATGACGGCGATGGACAGTGCGACACGTAACGCAGGGGATATGATTGACCGTCTGACACAGGTTTATAACCGTTCTCGTCAGGCTGCGATTACGACTGAATTGATTGAAATTATCTCCGGTGCGGAAGCGCTGTAAGAGAGACTTGTTGAATACGGACGACGCTTGAAGGAGCTCCGGCAATGGCTAAAAATATCACTGGTAACATCACTCAAATCATGGGCGCGGTCGTTGACGTGCGTTTCCCAGCAGGAAAGCTTCCTGCGATCTTGAGTGCCTTGGAAATGAAGCACGACGGCAAACGTTTGGTGCTTGAAGTTGCACAGCACTTGGGCGAAAACGTTGTTCGCACAATTGCTATGGACTCAACCGATGGCTTGCAACGCGGTCAGGAATGTTCTGACACGGGTGAACCCATCATGGTTCCTGTTGGACCTGAAACATTGGGCCGCATCTTGAACGTGATTGGCGAGCCCATCGATGAACGTGGCGAAATCAAAACCAAAGGCTTGGCCCCCATTCACGCGGACGCACCTTTGTTTGAAGATCAATCTACCGAAACCGAAATTTTGATCACCGGCATTAAAGTTGTCGATTTGATCGCTCCGTACGCTAAGGGTGGTAAAATTGGCCTGTTCGGCGGTGCTGGTGTTGGTAAGACGGTGTTGATCATGGAATTGATCAACAACATTGCCAAAGGCCACGGCGGTTATTCTGTGTTCGCGGGTGTTGGCGAACGGACCCGTGAAGGTAATGACCTTTACCACGAAATGATCGAATCCGGCGTTATCGACCTTGAAGGCAACAATTCCAAAGCGG
>NVTL01000060.1 GCA_002401565.1 Rhodospirillaceae bacterium | reverse complement strand
GCATTTTTCCATCCACGCGCAAGCCATTATCGCGCTGAAAATTGCGGATGGATTGGTCCAATTCGCGGTCAATAAACGGGCGCTGAATATCCGCAGAATGGCGATCAAGCGCAACGAATTTCGCGCGCGTGTTGACCACATCCTGCGGATCGGAATGTTGGTTATTGCCCACGGACGTGCCAAGCTGCGTGCGCAGGATGTTGGTGAAAAAGTTCATAATAATTTCCTTATGTGTATGAGTTTGGCTAATCATTGACCTTGATTTCAGAGGTCGAGATCACCTGAATGTTGATGCCTTTGTCGGCCAAGGCTTGGAACATACGCTGCGCCACACCCGCATGGCTGCGCATGCCCACACCGATCACCGAAATTTTAGCAACATCGGCGTCAGAAAGAATTTCTTTATAACCAAAGTCTTTGGCGTGGGCTTTCACGATTTCCAAAGCCCGGTCCAAATCGCCCATGGTGACGGTGAACGTCATGTCGGTTGATTTGCCATCGTCAGAAACGTTCTGCACAATCATATCAACGTTCACGGCGGCTTCGGCCAAGGGGCCAAAGATCAGCGCCGCAACGCCCGGTTGGTCGGATACGGCGACCAGAGTAATTTTCGCTTCGTCGCGGCTGTATGCAATGCCGCTGATGAGTTCTTGTTCCACGATCTCGTCCTCATTTACAACTAAGGTGCCGGGCTCATCCGAAAAACTCGAACGAACTTGCAGGCGAACCCCATGTTTCATGGCGACCTCGACCGAACGCGTCTGCAAGACTTTCGCGCCCAACGAGGCCATTTCCAACATTTCTTCAAACGTAATACGATCCAGCTTTTTAGCCTTCGCAACAATGCGGGGGTCGGTGGTATAGACCCCATCCACATCGGTATAAATATCACAACGATCCGCATTCAAGGCCGCCGCCAACGCCACGGCAGAAGTATCAGAGCCCCCACGCCCCAAGGTCGTGATGCGGTTATTCGGGCTTAAGCCCTGAAAGCCCGGCACCACAGCAACTTCACCGCTGTTCAGGCGTTTGAGAATTTCTTCGCTATCAATTCCGGTGATGCGGGCCTTGCCATGGGCATCGTCGGTTTGGATCGGCAATTGCCAGCCCATCCACGACCGCGCCATAATGCCTAAGTCCTGCAACGCCAACGCCAACAGGCCGCTGGTCACCTGTTCACCAGACGATACCACCACGTCATATTCGCGGGTATCGTACAACGGCGTAACAGATGTGACGTAATCGACCAATTGGTTGGTCACGCCCGACATAGCCGACACCACAACGGCAATTTGATTGCCCGCGTCGACTTCTGACTTCACACGCTTGGCAACGTTCTGAATGCGCTCGATGTCGCCGACAGATGTGCCTCCGAATTTCATTACAATCAAAGCCATGGGCTATCGTTTGCTTTCAATATTTAATAAGACCAACGTCTTCATTTTAAGGTTCAGATGGAAAAGCACTGGAATTTGCGCGCAATTGAGCTTAAACCAAGCTTTATACATAGCCGCCTGAGCGCGTATATATACTCAGATTGCTTAAGCCCTGCAAGTGTCGCAAAGCCCGCAGCACTTGAATTTTTTATGACACCAACATAAGCGATGTTTTCATGAGCGATTTAGCACAAACTTCAAACACCGGATCAGCCAACCCAGAAGACGTCGCGCGCTTTACTCGAATGGCGGATGCGTGGTGGGACCCGGCGGGTAAATTTCGCCCCCTGCACCAGATCAATCCAGTGCGTATCGAATTTATTTTGGACAATGTGTGCAAGCATTTTGGGCTTGATTCCAAGGCAGACCAGCCTTTTAAGGGCTTGGATATCTTGGACGTGGGCTGTGGTGGTGGATTGTTATCGGAACCCATGGCACGCCTTGGCGCCAACATGACCAGCATTGATGCGGGCGACAAAAACATCGAAATTGCTAAAATTCACGCGGCGCAAAGCGGTCTGGATATTGAATACTTAAACATTCTGCCCGAAGATTTAGCCAGCCAAGGCCGTAAATTTGATTTGGTTTTGAATATGGAAGTCATTGAACACGTGGCCGACCCTGAACTGTTCATCGCCGCCAGCGCGTCTGTGCTGAAAGACAAGGGCTGCATGGTTCTTTCGACCATGAACCGCAATTTAAAATCTTTGATATTGGCCAAAGTCGCCGCGGAATATATTTTACGGTGGTTGCCCATCGGCACACATGATTGGAAAAAGTTCTTAAAACCCAGCGAATTGGCGAACCTGATCCGCCCGCATGGTCTGAACTTTATCGACCTTCAGGGCATTGTTTTTGCACCGCTCAGCCACACATGGTCCCTGTCAAAGACGGATTTAGACGTTAATTATGTGGGTTTTGCGACCAAAGATTAATCTGAACGATCGCTGCCAAATGAACCGCTGGGCTGACCTTCGACATCGGTGAGGTCTTCGTCTAGGGCGACTTCGTCATTTTCAGTGGCGTTTTCCACGGGCTGAGTTTCTTCGGATTTGGTGGATACGGCTTTGGTCGGCTCGAAATTATCTTCGGCGTAATCGCGCAATTTGCCAACGGCTTCCAAAATCTGCTGAGCCACTTCATGGGCGCGGGCGTGAATGTCTTCTTGTTCTACGGGTGGGGCTTGCTCTTCGGCTCTTTTGTCCGTGGTTTTTGAAATATTGGTCGAACCACAATACGGGCATTCGATCAAACCGATCTTGGCCTGTGCTTCACAAGCTTGCTCGTTTTTAAACCAAGCCTCAAAAGAGTGCTCGTCGTGACAGTGAAGCTGGAGTGCGATCATTTAAAAAAACCCGTTATAATAAGTCAAAACAATGCCGAACGTTGTCGCGCGTGCTACAACGTCCAAGCTTTCTTCCACAAGATCATAAGGGTGCAAGAGTTAACAAATGTCCAATATCGATGAAAAGAGATCAAAACACCTGAGCATCACCAACCCCAGCCCGTGGGTAAGCCGTTGGGCCGACCTGATAAAACAAGACGGCACAGTTTTGGATCTGGCCGCAGGGGGCGGACGCCATGGTCGGTTTTTTTTAGACCGGGGCAACCGGGTCACCTTGGTTGATAAGTTAACCGATGCGCTTGCTGATCTAGAAAACAATACAAACGCCAAAGTGATTACAGCGGATTTAGAAGACGGCTCGCCTTGGCCGTTACAAGACCAAACTTTTGATGCGGTGATTGTCGTAAATTACCTGTACCGCCCGATCTGGCCGCAAATTCTGAACAGCTTAAAGCCCGGTGGCGTGTTGATTTACGAAACCTTTGCCCTGGGTAACGAAGATTATTCACGGCCGCGCAATCCAGATCACCTGTTAAAACAAAGCGAATTGTTGGATATTTCTGAAAATCGATTGCAGGTGATTGGGTTCGAGCAAGGTCTGGTCACAAATGCCGACATTCCCGGCGTGAAACAGCGCCTGTGTGCCGTAAACGATCTAGACCAAGTTTACCCCATGCAAAAGTGAGGGAACTTTGGCCCGCACGTCGTCGACAAGGTTCATATCAATATCGGCGATGATAATACCGGGCTCGGTTTCTCCGTCGGCCAAGACTTTGCCCCACGGGTCAATAATCAACGCATGCCCATAGGTTTTGCGGTCCGCAAAATGGGTGCCTGTTTGCGCCGCAGCAAATACATAACAGCCGTTTTCAATGGCGCGCGCCCGCAAGAGCGTTTCCCAATGGGCTTGACCCGTCGGCACCGTAAAGGCCGCCGGCACCGCCAACATTTGCGCGCCGTTTTGCGCCATGGTCCGGTACAGGTAAGGAAACCGCACGTCATAACACGTGCTTAACCCCAATCCGCCCCACGGCAGGCCGACCAAGACGACTTCGTCGCCGGGGCTGAACGTTTCGCTTTCTCGGTAGCTTTCGCCACCGCCCAAATCCACGTCAAACATATGAATTTTGTCATACGTGGCAGCAATAGAACCATCGGGGGCAAACACAAACGAACGATTGGCGATTTTATCGCCTTCGATGATCGCCAATGTTCCGCCGTGCAACCAGATGTCTAAGTCCTGAGCCAAGGCTTGGAATGCCCCAACCGCTGGGTGTTCAGATTGCACAAAGGCATTGGCGCGAATGTTATCCGCACCAAACGTCATCATCGTCACATTTTCGGGGAAAAATACCAGTTCAGCCCCCAACATGGCGGCCGTTCTGGCGAAGGTTGAGGCGTCTTCGATATTTTCGGCCATGTCGTTGCTGGTGTTCATTTGAACGCAGGCGGCCTTAAAAATTGCCGAAGTCTCGGTCATGCAATGCCAAGCATTTCATCAAGATCGCCATCAAAATCCAATTCGAACATTTCATCGCAACCGCCAATGCCTTTACCGTTGATAAAGATTTGCGGGACCGTGTGGCCGTTTGCACGTTTCATCATTTCCTGACGTTTTGTCGGATTGATCATCACGTTAATTTCTTCAAAAGGGACGCCTTTTTTCTTCAAAAGCGCTTTGGCGCGAATGCAATAGGGGCATACGGGGGTTGAATACATTTCGACTTTAACCAAGTTCTCACTCCGGTGCTGATTGGTATCTGGATTCACAACTATAGGCCGTGGCTCCGTTTTAAACATTCTTTTTATATAGCTTGATATGCCCATAATACAATCCCCCTCTATCAAGTCTGTGTTTTTACAACACGGGCTAAGGTTAACACATCCACAGCTGATACACCAATACGGCGTAAAACTTTGGCCGTTGTGCGCACCGTGGCACCCGTGGTCAAAACATCGTCGATTAACAAAACACGCTTGCCTTTCAAGGCTGTACGATATTTTGGGGCGACCCGAAAGGCCCCCGTCACGTTACGCGTTCTGGCCTTTGCGCCCATGTGCCCTTGGCTGGGCGTGCGGCGATGGCGAATCAACGCCCCCGCCATCACGGGCGTGTCCGTAATCTTGCCCAACGCATGCGCCAACAGAGCGGCTTGGTTATAACGTCTTAAAAACAAACGCGTCCAATGCAAAGGAACCGGAACAATCACATCGCACGCATTCGTTAAGTCCGATCCCGTCATTTTCATCCATTTGGCAAACAGGCGCGTCATATCGGTTTTATCTGCATGTTTGAACGCTAAGATCAAATCTTTAGAGGCATCATCGTAAACCAAAGCCGAACGCGCACGGTCGAATGGCGGATGTTCACGGGTACAGGCTCCGCACAGGGTTTGGTCCGGAACCTCATATTCAAAGGGGTATCCACAAGCGTCACAACACGGGCGACCTAAAAAGGTTAATTGCCCCCAACAGTCCGCGCACAAGGTTTGGGCTTCGGTCTGCACCACCCCGCATCCTGAACAGGTTGGCGGCAAAACTTGGTCCAACAGCCATTTCGCGCCTTGTTTATTCACTTTATCCCCCCAATCTTATGGAAGGACTTTAACAAGACTTTGCCCTGTGGCATATAGAGAACCATGACAACATTCCAAGCCCCCTCTGATCCTTTAAACTTATTCGACCGCAAAGCCGTGCGCCGTCATCGTGACCGTGCGGCAGCGGGCTTAGAAGAACATGACTTTTTGTTTGCCGAAATCGCCGACCGCCTGACCGACCGCTTATTAGACGTCAAACGCACGTTTCCGTTGGCGTTGGACCTTGGCTGTCACGGCGGCGAAGTGGCGCGTACATTGGGCGAACGCGGTGGGATTGAGACATTATTACAATGCGACCTATCGCCCAAAATGGTTAAAAAGGCCAGCGGCATCCGCTTTGTTGCGGACGAAGAATTTTTGCCGATTAAAGATCAAAGCCTCGATTTGGTGCTGTCCAATTTATCTTTGCATTGGGTGAACGACTTGCCCGGAGCCTTTGTGCAAATTCGCCAAGCCTTAAAACAAGACGGCTTTTTCTTGGGCGCCATGTTGGGCGAAAATACCCTGCATCAGCTTCGCGAATCCTTAATGGTCGCCGAAACTGAAATCGAAGGCGGGCTCAGCCCCCGTGTATCGCCCTACGCCACCGTGCAAGACGTGGGTGGATTGTTGCAACGCGCGGGCTTTACCATGCCGGTGATTGATATCGATACTATTACCGTATCGTATCCCAACATGTTTAAATTGATGGCAGACCTCCGCGGCATGGGCGAAATGAATGCCGTGTCTGAGCGCCGGAAAACTTTTTCCCGGCGCGATACATTCATGCGCGCCGCCGAACATTATGTGAAAACTTTTGTGAACGAAGGYGACGTGGGCGAAGRMTGYATCCCCGCAACMTTYGACGTRATTTTCATCACCGCATGGTCRCCCGACCCCRAYCAACCCAAGCCYGCAAAACSCGGCAGCGCCACGGTYAGTTTTGCCGATATATTAAGCGAGTCAAAAAAATGAAATTTGAATTCCCCCTGATCCCCGGCAAACTGGTGAAACGTTACAAACGGTTTATGACCGATGTTGAGCTGGACACTGGCGAAATCGTCACGGCCCACTGCGCCAATTCAGGATCGATGCTGTCGATTAATGAGCCGGGGGCAAAAGTCTGGATAAGCCCCGCCAACAATCCCAAACGCAAATTAAAATACACCTGGGAACTGATCCAAATTGGCAACGCTTTGGTCGGCGTCAATACTCAGCATCCCAATTTATTGGTTTATGAAGCTATTGAGGCCGGAAAGATTTCGGAGCTTTTGGGGTACGAGACGCAAAAACGCGAAGTCAAATACGGCAAAAATTCTCGCATCGATATTCTCCTCAGCTCGCCCGATAAGCCGCTCTGTTATGTGGAAGTTAAAAACACCACCATGCGCCGAGATTTAAGCGACGGAGCACCATGTGAATTTCCTGACTCTGTCACCGCCCGCGGGGCCAAGCATCTGGTCGAACTGACCGACATGGTCAAAGAAGGTCACCGTGCCGTGATGTTTTATTTGGTGCAGCGCGATGATGCCAATGGGTTCACCGTGGCCGCCGATATCGACCCGACCTATGCGGATCATTTAAAGGACGCCATGGCGGCGGGCGTAGAGGTTATCGCGTATACGTGTTCCCTCAGCCCCCAAGAAATCCTTGTGACAGACCCGGTTGAGGTTATACTCAACCCTTAATTAAAGAAGAGCAGACAAACAAACATGACCGATACACGCAACATCCGTATTTATTCCGGCGACGATTTTGACGGCATGCGCAAAGCCGGACGCTTGGCCGCCGAAACCTTGGACATGATCACCGAACATGTCCAACCGGGTGTGACGACAAATGAACTGAACACCCTGTGCCATGATTTCACCGTGGCCCACGGCGCGCAGCCTGCGCCGCTAAATTACCGGGGCTTTCCGAAATCCATCTGCACGTCGGTCAACAACGTTGTCTGTCACGGCATCCCCAGCGACAAAAAATTGGGCAATGGCGACATTATTAATATTGATGTCACGCCGATTTTGGACGGCTGGTACGGCGACACTTCGCGCATGTATTGCGTGGGGGATAAAACCTCTGTCAAAGCCAAACGTTTGATCGATGTCACGTTCGAAGCCATGTGGCGCGGTATTAAAGTCGTCAAACCGGGGGCTACTTTGGGCGACATCGGACACGCTATTCAAACCTATGCCGAATCCCAACGCTGTTCCGTGGTGCGTGATTTTTGCGGGCACGGATTGGGCCGCGTTTTTCACGATGCGCCCAACATCATGCATTTTGGCGCAGCGGGCAAAGGTGAAGTCCTGCGCGAAGGCATGTTTTTCACCATTGAGCCCATGATTAATCTGGGCGGGTTTAAGGTAAAGTTTGACAACAAACTTAATGATGGCTGGACCGCTGTTACCAATGACCGATCATTGTCGGCTCAGTTTGAACATTCCTTAGCCGTTACCGCTGACGGTTACGAAGTCTTTACCGCATCGCCCAAGGGCCTGGATAAACCACCCTACGCTTAACACCGTTTTCAGAGGGCCATATGGCTGAGACTTCCGACGCATCAAAGCACCCTGATAAGCCGCATTACTCAGGTCACCGCAAACGATTAAGAGATCGATTCTTAAAAGCGAGTGGAGACCTAGCGGATTATGAGCTGATCGAATTGTTGCTGTTTTCCGCCATGCCAAGGCGGGACGTCAAACCCATCGCCAAAGATTTATTGACCCGATTTGGATCGTTTGCCGGCGTCCTGAACGCGGACGCGAGTGCCCTTTGTGAAGTCAGCGGTATCGGTGAAACGGCAGCGGTGAGCCTGATTGCCGTGCGCGAAGCGTCCATCCGGTTGTTGCAACACGAAGTCATGGACCAGCCTATTTTAAGCAACTGGCAAAGCCTGATGGATTATTGCCGCGCCGCCATGGGCCACGGCAAAGTCGAACAATTTCGCATTCTTTTTCTAAACCGAAAAAACATGCTGATCGCCGACGAACTGCAACAAAAGGGCACCGTCGACCACACTCCGGTCTATCCCCGCGAAGTCATCAAACGAGCTTTGGATTTGGGCGCCAGCGCCATAATTTTGGTGCACAATCATCCATCGGGCGACCCAAGCCCCAGCCGCGCCGACATTGCAATGACCAAAGAAATCCAAGCCGCCGGAAAAACCCTAGACATATCCCTACACGACCACATCATCGTCAGTAAGGGCGGCAATACTTCGTTTAAGACGCTGGGGTTGTTGTGAGGGGGCATACCTTCCTTCCATAAAGTTGTCTAATGACTACTTCAAACAGGAAAATGATAGCTAGTGGTGATACCTATCAAAGTTATTTTTCCTTTGACTGTTCAATGTAGGCTGCCTCATAGACAAACGCATCCGGAATTTTCGCAATTGTCCTTATGATTGCTTTGTCAGCATTATTATCAAATGACAGATCCAAAAGGCTATTTTTTATGATTTCTTGATGCTCCAATGGCTTCCTTAAGATGATATGTTTAACATCGTCAAAATGCTCGGAGTCGTCAGAACCTTTAACATCAATACATTGTGCTACACGAGAGGAAACATTTACAGTTTTTTCAATATCAATATCACAGTGGACTATGGTTTTAGGTTCAACTCGGGATAATATTAAAAACGAAGACATCGCCTCCATATCTGCTTCTGCCTTTCCAGGGATAAGACTACAGATTGCGTCGAGAACATCTTTAAACAATTCAGAACTATTAATAAATTTTGCGTTGTAGTTGAAACCTATTCTAGATAAACCTTGCATCTTAATTTTCTCCCAAACGCCATCCTCCATATAATATCCCCTTAGTTTTTCTGGGGTATCAAAAAATTCAC
The DNA here is from genome assembly GCA_002401565.1 of Rhodospirillaceae bacterium. GTDB lineage: Bacteria > Pseudomonadota > Alphaproteobacteria > Rhodospirillales > Magnetovibrionaceae > JANLGW01. Next base: position 10,538 of record NVTL01000060.1, on the reverse strand, counting down.
CTGAATATCCTGTCCTCAATATATCAAACGCCTCTGCCAATTTATCGCTTCGCTGACAGTCTCCGGTTATAATTTTAAGTAAAATATCTGCAGGGTTTTCATCAAGAAACTTATGAATATATTTCAAGATTGGTTTAAGAAAATTGTGATTCCAACCATACCAAATAAACCAATGAAGCAAACGAAGGGTCAACAAATCTTCTTCATTGATCGCGTCTGTAGCAACAACAATTTCTTCAGACTCAATCGATTTCATTAATAAATATTCGCCAAATGCATTGTCTTTCAAACGAAATTTTGTACGGATACCATACTCCTTGCGCGATGATTCCGTTTCCATTTCGGTTCCAGGCAGTATGATTACGTTATAAATTCCTATGTGGTCAAAACCATAGTCGAAACATTTTCGCAGTGTATTCATATGACTATCGAAAGTATCACCAGGTAGTCCCGAAAGGACGTCTGTACGCAACCCAGTACCGGCCTCTCTATAGGCGGCCATCTTTTCAGGGACATCATCCTGCTTGATATTGCTCCGCTTTATATATTCAAGAACTTTTTCATCCAAGGACTGCAAAGCAATTAACGAAAAATCCACCTGTTGTGCAGAAAGCCCGTCTCCCCGAAGAATACCTGCAATTTCGATCGTTCTGTCAGTCGTATTTTTGCTTTCATATGCAGTAATGGATTTTAAGAGCGGGTTCTTGATGCGTATTTCCTGAATTTTTTTTGCAATATCAATGTCTCTTTTTAACATTCCGAAGTTAGCGTCACCTATAATCCAATCGGAAATATTCGGAAACTTGTCGGCCACATAATCCAATTCCTTTAAAAGCCCCTCCAATGTTTTCTTTCTTACTTTATTTAGAGCTGCTTTACCCCAAGCGCAAAATGTACACTTGAATGGGCATCCTCTATTTGACTCAAAAATCGGCATGGATCCGGCTTCTAGAAATTTGTCTAGATAACCCAAAAGATAAGGAGAGGGTGTGCTTTCAAAGTTGACGAAGTTGTTATCTAAATTAAACACTAAGTCGACATTTGAGAGATAAGCGACATTACCTAGCTCTTTCTTTGAATCAATAAAGCTTTTTCCATGCTCAATGAAAGCTTTCACGCTATCGGTGAATGCGCCTTCCCCTTCGTTCATAATACACAGATCGACATAGGGGTTTTTTTGAAGAAATACTTTCATACCTTCCCGATCGGTTCTAACCGATGGTCCCCCTACAACAATCAGCAAATCGGGGTATTTCTCCCTAAGAAATGTACCAATTGTGAAGACAAGATGCGTATTCCATATATAGTTTGAAAATCCAACAACATCGGGGCGGCTTTTTTCAATAGCTGCCAAAAGATCTTCCGGATATTTAAATAGCTCAAAATTTACAAGATCGCCCATTACAGACTTTGTATACGCGGCAATGCTTGCAATATTATAAGGAACGGTATCGCTTTCAAAGCTACGTGGACCACACTTGTGGACAAGATCGGCTAGAAATATATTCATTTTTTTCTCAAGTTTAAATTTAAAGCAACAATTGATAGGCAACTAGAGTTTGATTTATGACATTTCTAGCACAATATCAGATSYKSWAATGCTAAAAAAATTAAATGTGTCTTTAATGATCGCATTGCTTGTCTGTGCAGCGATCAAGTTCGATTCGACGTCATCCAAATCAGCACGGGTGCAGGTACGATCAGGTTGCCCCGGAGAACTCYGCAAACACCGCAATGCGAACGTGCTGACAATGGACAAGGGTATCTCACGACTGACACAAGGACCTATTTCCTATACAGGACCATACTTCGAAGCTGTCAATTATTGCATTCATTTTATTTATCGATAAGTTTTAAAATTAATTACGGTTCGATAGGTCACTTTCCACCTGTACTTTGCATTACAATAATTGTTAACGCAAATCAAAAAGAACATGTATAATTTGCCCCATATAGAGTGTTTCTGCCACATGCTTTTCGGGCTGGCATATAGTTTCTGTTTGTCTTTTTTTAGTAATCAAGTTGATGTGCTTAGCTGTGTTATGTACTGCTTCCATAGTGCCCGTGCACAAGATCCGCCGGGATTGATCTCGTCAATTTTCCTGCCGGGTTCAGATGCTAGATACAAAGCGGATTGAGCAACTTCCCCGGCTTTGTCCGACGCTTCTAAGCGTGCATATTTTCAATGAAGGCAACGATTTCAGGATCGGTTGCCATTTCATCCCCCATCGGTGTTTTGGTTGCACCTGATACAATTACATTAGCGCTAATACCTTTGGTTTCATATTCACTAGGCATATTTGAAAATGAATAATTGGCAATGGAACAACCAAACTTCCGCTCTGGGTCAGAAGCAGACGTAAAATGAGTCCCTTAAAGAGTCCGATACGTGCTCTAAAGCGGACATAACTTTGCTTAAGACTTTGGGCTGGTTGTGGTTTACAAAAACGCCAACCAGCCGCCGACTCCTATCATAAGGGTTCCGGCTATGCGGTTCAGCAATCGGACATTTCCTGAGCTTTGCAGGAACTTGCTTAAAGTTTTTCCGCCTGTGGCGTAGATCATCAAACAGATGAATTCCAAGATTAAAATCAGTGCCACCAAAATCACCAGTTGCCCCATCATGGGTTGGTTGATGTCGATGAACGGTGGCAACAGGGCAATCATGAACGCCCAGGCTTTGGGGTTGGCGATGGCGGTGATGAAGCCTTGCACGGCTAGGCCTAAACGGTTGGTCTCGGCTGGCATTTCTCCGTCTAGATTTAAGGCCATGCGGCCTTTGGACATCCACATTTGGATGCCGATAAAGGCCAAATATGTGCCGCCTGCGTATTTAAGATAAATAAACACATCGGGGTATTGAACCACCAACGCCGCCACGCCCAATACGGCGGCGACCGATACCGCGCCCACGCCCAACAATTCCCCCGCCATCATCCACAAGGCTTTGCGCAGACCCAACGTCATGCCCATGGTCAGCGCCAAAGTCATGCACAGACCCGGCGTGATGGACACAAAAAAGAAGGTCGGAATAAACARSGAWAGCAGRGTGTARTTGGYCATGGGGAGGTTCAATYMWYAYAAAANMAAAACRANYCWTTCACATCTATGCCCTTCCCCTATACATGACAAGTAAAAGATGAGAGTTTAGCTTTATGGAATATGCGGCAMTTCAAGGATTTGCGATTGGCGGCAGTTTGATCATCGCCATCGGTGGGCAAAATGCTTATGTGATTCAACAGGGCGTAAAGGGCGAGCGGGTTTTTTTGGTGGCCACACTTTGCTTCCTTGCCGATGCAATGCTGATTTCCATCGGCACGGCGGGCGTTGGCACCTTGATCGCCCAAAATCCCCTGTTGCGCCAAATGGCCGCGTGGGGCGGAGCGTTGTTTTTGATCGTGTACGGCGCCAAATCAGCCTACACCGTCATCCGCCCAAACGTATCGGCAAACAGCGATACTTCTATCKATACAAAGGCCAGCCTGAAACGGGTAATTTTCACCACGCTGGCGTYCACCTTTTTAAATCCGCATGTGTATTTAGACACCGTGGTCTTGCTGGGCGGCATCGCGGCTCAATACGACAGCACAGATCGCTTGGCGTTCACGGTGGGCGCGATTGTCGCGTCGTTATTGTGGTTTTACGCCCTCGCCATAACCGCCAAAAAAATAGCCCCGTTTTTTCGCACAACATTCGGCGCGCGGGTCTTGGATGCGGTGATTTGTGTGGTCATGTGGACGGTGGCGGGGTCTTTGGTTATGGGGGTCTTGAATTAAACGCATGGGCCACGTATTATTCACAAATGGTTGTAAAACTCCCCCCCTATTTGTGTTTTTTGTTACTTCTCAGCGGATCGCCTGCATCTGCGGATGAAGCGAAGTCGACGGTACCCGAAGGCGGTATCAACAATAGCATTCATGATAATTCTTGGTGGCGACCTGCTTACGACAAGGCCGTTAATCAAAATGACTGTAGCAAAGCCGTGTTGATATTAAACCGCGCCGTAAAAGCCGGAAACATAAATGCTCACGGCTCACTTGCGGCATTCAACATGGATGGCACATGCGTGAACAAGGATTTTATAAAATCTATTGCTCTTTTCCGTTATGGGGCAGAACGGGGGAATACTTCCGCTGCCGTTTTAATGACGCAAGCCTATTTTTCTGAAAAAGGGGCCGATGAGCCAGCGGCAAAAAAATGGGCTTATCGTGCACAATTCGCAATGATAAGCCTCGAACCTAAGTATTGGAAAAAGATTATTCGCAAACTACAGGTTATGGGGCCCCTTTCCCCTCACTTGAAACAAGCTTTTTCTTGGTATGAAGAAAAACTCAAAGAAGACCCCAGTGTTCTTTTTGAGATCGGCAAAGATTTTTTAGACAACGGCATGTGGCCAGAATCAAAAGTACTGGCCTGTTACTGGCTGATGGAATCGGCAAGAAAAGGCCATATTCGGKCCAATTTTCTTGCCGCACRCCAACTTATTATGGGCGATGGCGTTTTGGTSTCYCCACGYKCWGGRACAGTCCGTCTTCAAGAAGCCGTTGAAGGAAATGATATTGATGCTCTTCTTTTTGCTGCCCAAATATTGGAACAAGGCCATGTCGCAGACCAAAGCTATGAAACCGCATACTTTGCCCTGTTAAGGGCAGAATCCCTAGGCGCCCAAGTGTCAAAGTCCTTGGATCGAATAGCGCCCTATCTTAGTGACTTAAGGCTCAGAGAGGTTATGCGCAGGGTTCAAGATACAACTTACTTCCCTACAATTTGGACACCTATCGGTCAAAAAGAGCCCTCACCCTGTGAATATGCGTCCCGATAACGCTCTAACGTTGCTCTCTCTTTATCAAGGTCACTCTCAGCTCTTTCTAAGCGGGCTTTTATATCAGGAATAGTCTTCATTTGTTTTGAATAACTTGAGTATGAACTCACTGCCTCCACAGTAGAAGTAAATGCCGATGTTGTAGCCCCGACCCCACCGCCCGTAGCCGCTCCAACGGCTACACCGACAACGCCTTCCTTGACAGCCTTATCACCTGCACGGCTAAAGGTATTTGCTACGCGATTTGCATCTTCCAATTCTTGTTGAATTTTATTGCGTAATCTTTGTACCGACTGCATAGCCAACTCTGCATTTTGAACATCTCGGAATGTGACTTTTCCTTTCTTATTTTCTTCTTCCTCTTCTTTCTTTTGCAATTCGGCTACGCGGCGTTGTCGGTCTTCTTCGGCTTTTAATTCTTTTTCTTTTTGCCGTTTATCCTCATCTTCTTTTTTCTGCCGAGCGATTTCGCGGGCTTGAGCCTGTTTGGCTTCGGCTCGTTCGATGCTTTTTGCATTTTCTTCATTTCGTCGATCATTTACAAAATCTACGGTTCGCCTGTAGCCACCGCTTTCGCGACCTGAAAAATCGGCGCTATGTTGGGCCTCATTTTCAGCGGCCTGATCGTTGCTTTGAGCAGCGGCACTTACATCTCCGAACTGACTGTCGTTATCTTCTCCAAAATAAAACTCCATCAAGCCCGTTTTAGGATTTATGGACCCACCGTCAGTGACATCGTGAAGAAGGGCCGCTTCAGCGGGCGTGATGTGAGCCAAAATTGTGTCGCCATTTCTTCCCATACTTTGCACATCAAGAGCTTGCGCTTGAATCAATTGCGATGCCATTTCGGTTTCTCCGCCCGGTTTCATCAAACCATCAACACGCAGGCCTTTTGATTTTTGAAAGGCTTCGATGGCGGAAAATAAGGCTCTGTCCGGATATTCGGTAACGCCCCATTCGGGGGCATCATAAAAACCCTGACCTTGCAAAAATGTTTTTGCCGCCAACACATCGGCCAGATTGGTGGTGACGTTGGGGGCTAGGGCTCTTTGTAATTTCAAAATCGTGCTCATAATCTTGTTCTGTTAAAGTTTGCATCTTGACCTTCGCACGCCTCCAGCCCACGTTAAGGCTATGGAATCTATACCTCCCCAAACTCAACCTAAAATTCCGATTGCGATTGCTCTTAGGGTCTTTTTACCCTTCGCGTTTGGTTATTTCCTATCGTATTTGTACCGGGCGGTGAATGCGGTTATTGCCCCGGATTTAATGGCTGAATTGGGGTTGGGTGGCAGCGCGCTTGGCTTTTTGACCGCCGCTTATTTTTTAACGTTTGCGGCTTTTCAATTGCCGTTGGGTATATTGTTGGATCGTTATGGGCCCAGACGGGTCGAGGCTGGCTTGTTGATTTTTGCGGCTCTTGGCGCGGCTTTGTTTGCCGCTGCTGAAAGTGTGCAGAGTTTAATCTTGGCCCGCGCGCTGATCGGATTCGGAGTCTCGGCGTGCCTGATGGCGTCGTTTAAAGCCTTTGTCATGTGGTTTCCGCTGAACCGTTTACCCCTGATCAACGGCTTTCAAATGACCGCAGGTGGATTGGGGGCGTTGACCGCTACGGCTCCGGTGGAAATGGCCTTGGGCGTCACCGATTGGCGCGGCGTGTTTTGGATTTTGGCGGGCGTCACGGCCTTTGCCGCCGTTGTCATTTATTTTGTCGTGCCCGAACGCGATGCTGGGAATCGTCATTCAACACTCAATGAAGCCTTCCAGGGGGTCGTTGATGTTTTCAAAAGCCCCTTGTTTTGGGCCGTTGCTCCGTGGACGGTGATGTCGCAAGCCACGTTCTTGGCTCTTCAGGGATTATGGGTGGGGCCGTGGTTTATGGACGTCATAGGACTGGATCGTCACGCCACCGCACAAAACCTGTTTTGGATCGCTGCCAGCATGATTTTGGGGTTTTTAAGTTGGGGAATCGCCTCTGATCGTCTGCACAAAAAATGGGGCATTCGGCCCATGACAGTGGCCGCCGTTGGTTTAAGTCTCTGTATGACAAGCTTGCTCTTGATCACGTTTCAGGCATCAGCCTTCCCCTTGGGCGTATGGATGGTGTTTGGGTTTTGCGGCACCAGTGGCATTTTGCCCTATGCGGCCTTGTCCCAATCGTTCCCCGTCCATTTGGCCGGACGGGTCAATACAAGCTTGAATTTGTTGGTTTTTGTGATGGCTTTTTTGGTGCAATGGCTGGTCGGGGCCGTATTAGATCTGTGGCCGACCCAAGGGGCGGGCGTGTACGCGGCAGCGGGTTACCAGACCGCTTTTGCCCTGCTTTTGATCGCCCAAGTTTTGGGTGCCGCTTGGTACTTTAAAAGAAGATAACACCCCCCTTTTCATTCGAGCATTTTTCGCTATGATCCGAGTCCCTTTTAACGGAGACAAAAGCCTATGATCCCGCGCTATTCCCGCCCTGAGATGACTTCCATTTGGGAGCCTGCCAATAAATTTCGCATCTGGTTCGAAATCGAAGCCCACGCCTGTGACGCTCAAGCCGAATTGGGCGTGATCCCCAAGGAAGCCGCCAAGGCCGTTTGGGAAAAGGGTCAAAAACCTTATACCGACGAACGCATCGCGCGGATTGACGAGATCGAAATGGAAACCAAGCATGACATGATTGCGTTCCTGACCGAATTGGCTGAACACGTTGGCGAAGAATCCCGGTTCGTACACCAAGGCATGACCAGTTCCGATGTTTTGGATACCTGTTTGGCCGTGCAAATGACCCAGGCCGCCGATATCTTGATCGAAAACCTAGACGAATTACTGGACGCGTTAAAAACCCGCGCCATGGAAACCAAGACCATGGCGTGTATCGGACGCAGCCACGGCATCCACGCCGAACCCACCACCATGGGCCTGAAATTCGCGCGGTTTTATGCCGAATTCAAACGCGGCAAAGCTCGACTGATCGCGGCCCGTGCCGACATTGCCACCTGTGCGATTTCTGGTGCGGTTGGCACCTTTGCCAATGTTGATCCCCGTGTTGAAGAACATGTAGCTGAAAAATTGGGCCTGACGCCTGAACCCGTGTCGACGCAGGTTATTCCCCGTGACCGCCATGCCGCATATTTTGCCGTGTTGGCTGTGATCGCATCTTCTATGGAAAACATCGCCACGGAAATTCGCCATCTGCAACGCACCGAAGTCCGCGAAGCTCAGGAATATTTTGCGCCCGGTCAAAAGGGCAGCTCAGCCATGCCCCACAAACGCAATCCTATTTTGACGGAAAACCTGACCGGCATGGCGCGCATCGTGCGCATGGCCGTGATCCCGGCTTTGGAAAACGTGGCACTTTGGCATGAACGCGATATTTCGCATTCTTCCGTTGAACGTATGATCGGACCAGACTCAACCATCACCTTGAACTTCGCCCTCAAACGTCTGACGGGCTTGGTGACAAAATTGGTTCTGTACCCTGACAACATGATGGACCAACTGAACAATTTTGGCGGCATTCATGATGCTCAACGGGTATTGTTGTTCTTAACTCAAAATGACGTGTCGCGCGAAGACGCCTATAAAATTGTGCAACGCAACGCCATGTTGGTGTGGAAAAGTTTTGGCATCGATCCGGACAATCCAGATTCAACACCTGAGTTGAACGAAATTGAACAAGGCGCCACAGAACATGACAATCGCTTGTTTTATTTCTTGTCCCATGACGATGAATTGAAAAAAGCSTTRAGCGTTGAWGACCTGCAAAGTTTGTTGGACGAAGATTCCATCGACTATCACACCAAACGCGTWGACGTTATTTTCAAACGTGTATTCGGGGAAGGCTAAGCCATGCATGAACGCATTCTAATTATTGATTTTGGATCACAAGTCACACAGTTGATTGCCCGGCGCGTCCGCGAAAGCGGCGTGTATTCGGAAATTCATCCGTTCAATACGGTGACGGTCGAAACCATCAAAGCGTTCAATCCCAAGGGCGTGATTTTGTCCGGTGGACCTGCGTCAGTCACCGGCATCGACACGCCGCGTGCTCCCGATGGCTTGTTTGATATGGGTCTACCGATTTTGGGTATTTGTTACGGCGAACAAACCATGTGCGAACAATTAGGCGGCAAGGTCGAAGAATCTGACTCTCGTGAATTTGGCCGCGCCTATGTGGATGTGATCGAAGATTGCGACCTGTTCCACGGCATGTGGACAGTCGGAACCAAAGAACAAGTGTGGATGAGCCACGGCGATAAAATCACAAAGATTCCAGAAGGATTTCGCCCCGTTGCCGTTACCGATGGCGCCCCCTTTGCCGCCATCGCCAACGACGCTAAACATTTTTACGGGGTGCAGTTCCATCCCGAAGTTGTCCATACCCCCCACGGCGCACAGTTGATTGAAAACTTCACCCACCGGATTTGTGGATGTGCCGGCGATTGGACCATGGATAAATTTCGCGAAGAAGAAATCTCTAAAATCCGCGCTCAAGTCGGCGAAGGCCGGGTGATTTGCGGATTGTCCGGCGGCGTGGATAGTTCCGTGGTTGCGGTGCTGTTGCATGAGGCCATTGGCGACCAGCTGACGTGCGTTTTGGTCGACACCGGCATGATGCGCAAGAATGAAGTCAAAGACGTCATCAAGATGTTCAAAGAACACTATGACATCAAACTTGTGCTTGCAGATGCAGCGTATTTGTTCATCGGCAAATTAGAAGGCGTGTCTGATCCAGAGAAAAAACGCAAAATCATCGGCGCCACCTTTATCGACGTGTTCGAAGAAGAAGCCAAAAACGTTGGCGGTGCTGAGTTCTTGGCCCAAGGTACATTGTATCCTGACGTCATCGAATCCGTCAGTTTTACGGGTGGGCCCAGCGTCACCATTAAATCGCACCACAACGTTGGTGGATTGCCCGAACGCATGAACATGAAATTGATTGAACCGCTGCGCGAATTGTTCAAAGACGAAGTCCGCGTATTGGGTCGTGAATTAGGATTGCCCGAAAGCTTTGTTGGTCGTCACCCGTTCCCCGGACCGGGCTTGGCCATTCGCCTGCCCGGCGGCATTTCCAAAGAAAAACTGGAAATACTCCGCAATGCCGATTGGGTCTATCTGGACGAAATTAAAAAGTCCGGCCTGTACGACGAAATCTGGCAAGCTTTTGTGGTGTTGTTGCCCGTGCAAACCGTCGGCGTGATGGGCGATGCTAGAACATACGATTTTGTCTGTGCATTGCGCGCCGTAACCTCCACCGATGGCATGACGGCGGACTTTTATCACTTCGACATGGAATTTCTGGCCCGCGTATCCAACCGCATCATCAACGAAGTCAAGGGCATCAACCGGGTCACCTATGACATCACCTCGAAGCCTCCGGGGACCATTGAGTGGGAATGATTTCAAGCGGTTAGCGGCCATCGAAATGACTTTTCGACTGTGTCAGGTTTACGACGCAAGCTGATCAAAGTGTGCATTGTGTGTCAAAGTGTGGGTTCTCCTTACAACGGGAGAAACCAATTATGGCGATTTACAAACGCAAAGGATTCGTATTCTGATCCAGAGTACCAGGCCATAAAGAATTCCATACCATAGGCATAGCCAACCATAGAGCCTGTTAGCAATATGATTTTGTTCATATTTTCTAAGTGATGCATGGTCATGATGTGTTCTAATTTAAATAGTTTTCTGAAAATGATCATTAGGGTCACTACCATTGCGAATCCTG
>NVTL01000059.1 GCA_002401565.1 Rhodospirillaceae bacterium | reverse complement strand
AGATGCACACAAGCTTCCTGATGCACGGTAATGATATCCGCCCCAGCAGCAGCAAACGCTTCAACCTGTGTATCCGGGTGATTGACCATCAAATGCACATCAATCGGCTTATCTGTATGCGAACGGATTGCCTTGCAGATGTTATCGCCAATGGTAATCGGCGGCACAAACGAACCATCCATGACATCAAAATGAATCCAGTCGCAACCACCATCATCAATGGCCTTAATCTCTTCACCCAAACGGGCAAAGTCGGCGGCAAGAATAGACGGGGCAATTTTGACTGTGTCGGTCATAAAACTTCTCCAAAGAAATGTTGGTATTAAAGGGAGCTTAGGTCAGCTTAGGTAAAAGAAGACCTCCGCCACAAGGGCGGAGGTCTTCCGGGCTATTCTGGGAAAATTACGAGTGGACCTCCCCAGGTATACTCGTTCATCCAGAACCGCCACTGTCTCGTGAATCTCTAAAGTTGCTTTTCTAGTATTATATTTAAAACTTCTCGGCCCAGATGTCAATTTCCAGAACGCTTATTTTGTTAAAGACATGAACAATTGTGGCAATTTTTCAGGCAAACGATCCACATTGTCGATAACGGTGAACTGATTGCCGAATATATCACCAACATATTCGTCGGCTTTGGGGTCCAAATTGATGCAATAGGTGTAAATTCCGTCTTGGTCTAATTCCTGAACGGCTTTTCGGGCATCTTGGATCAAATGTTGTTCATCATCCACATCAATATCGGCAGGTTCACCATCGGTCAGAACCAACAATAATTTTTTGTCGGCTTTGCGCGCGGATAGTGTATGCCCGGCGTGACGCAAGGCAGCGCCCATGCGGGTACTGTATCCGGCCTCAATACCGGCCAAACGGCCTTTGACTTCATCATTCCAGTCTTCGGTGAAACCTTTGATATGTTGATAGCGGACTTCGTGGCGGGTATTTGATGAAAAACCTGCAATGGCAAAATCGTCATCCAAATGGCCAATCGCCCAGCCTAATAAAGTCACGGCTTCTTGGGAAATTTCCAAAATCGTTTGGGTGCTGCCGTTGGGGATTTCATTCACCGATTGCGACAAATCCAACAACAATGACACCGCGATATCGCGACCATCGGTACGGTGGCTCATGTTCACCCGTGGATCGGGCATAGACCCGGCCTTTAAATCAATCAGTGCTCGAATGGCCACATCCAAATCCAGCTCGGTGCCTTCTTCTTGATAACGAATGCGCACGTGTTGTTGCGGTTTCAACATATCCAAGATTTGCTTCAAACGTTTGGCCAACGCAGAATGCTTGGTCAGAATATCTTCGATCAGCTGCACATCGCCCGGCGGGTGCAGGCTTTCATACAAGCTGACCCAATCAGGACGGTACGTTTTGGTGTGGTAATCCCATTCCGGATAATGACGCGGCGGCAGGCCCACGGCTTCGTCTTCTTCTTCGGCCTTGGTTCTATCGGGTTCGTCGAACATTTCTTCTTCGTCGCCAAGTTCGTAATATTTCCACATATGACGATTGTCATCACGGTAATCGACTTCGGTATCGGTGAAGCAAACATTGGCCGAAGAATCGTTTTGACGGCGCGTGCGGGCGATGTATTGGATCGCCAGCGTAGCAACCTCTTGGGTTGAGCCCTCACCCTTGTCCATAAGGTCATAAAACTTCTGAACAAATTCTAATAAGTCTTTGTTTTCATAGCCATGGTTTTCATCCAACATGGCATACGAAAGCATCGCTAAACGGTGCATAATGGTCGATTCTTTGTCAGGATCAACAGAGCCTTCAACCGGTTTAGGGTGCAATTTTTTGTACAAATCACGCATGCCAGGGTAGGCCCGCATCATCAGGTATTCAACGCGCGTATCTTCGAATACTTCCGCTGCAACCCGTTGAAAGGGGCTGAAATTATCGGCAAAAATAGCCACGGTCCAGCGCCTGTGTGCCGCCATATGACCCAACATGGCGCGATAACGGTCAATGCCCCGCACACCATCTCTATCGTCATAAACGTCAGGAACCCGCAAACCCAATTCGTCAAAATACGGCAGAGGTTTACGCAATTCGGAATAGCCTTCGGAATAGGGAATGAAAAAAGTTTTTTCTTCCCACAAGGCTTTCATATACAAGTTCAGTTTACGTTCGACGTCCGCAAACAATGTACCATGGCGTTCCCGGTGCATAATTGCCTTTGAATCGGCCGATTGCAGGGTGAAATAATCAATTTGACGTTCGGGGTGAGTGAAATAATACTTCACCCCGTATTCCATCCAATTGCGAATACCGTCCAACGAAAGCTGGCTCAGCAAATAGGGCATTTGCGTCAAAAAGTCGGTCAAGCCGGGGCTGGGAATGGTGGGGATTTTGCCGTGCACGGAACGAGCCGTGCCATCGCCCATATCAAAAACGATTTGGATATAAGCCTTGAACAGGTCTTGGGACCCCAACCGCCGTGAGGCTTCTCCTAACGTTTGCAAAAACGCCAAGATCGACTTGCCATTGGGCGTGCGCGACATTGTCCACACGGCCTTGCTGACGATTTCAATGGTATCTTCGCCAAGGCTTTGCGCGATGTGCGGCATTTCTTCCAGATAAACCTGAACGGGTTCATACCCCCGCCCGATCATACCAATTAACGAGCCGCCTTCTAACAGGGCTTTTACGCCTTGGGGGCTGAGGCGCGCGTGCGCGTCTTCCATGCAGCCGGCGAATGCGACATCCAATTGCTCAAACCCGCAGGTCAGCATAGATCTTAGTTCAGCAAGTTCTTCATCGCTAAAGGACATGACTTCAGGCCTTATTTATTTTTTACCAAACACAGCATCAACGGCATGCTTCAGCGTTGCCGCGATATCGGTATCATCGGTGATCGGAGCCACCATAGCCATACGGCACGCATCGTTCGGGCTGATGCCGCGAATGATCAAACGGGCGGCGTAGACTAACAATCTGGTGGAAATACCTTCATCCAGGCCGTGACCTTTCAGATTGCGAGCCGTTTCGCCGATTTTCACCAATTTTTCAGATACAGCAAGGTCCAGTCCGGTTTCTTTGGACACAATTTCGGCTTCCAAAGCGCCCGTGGCGTAATCAAAGTTCAAGCCACTGAAACGTTGCTTGGTGGACTGTTTTAAGTCCTTCATCAGGCTTTGATAGCCCGGATTATACGAAATCACCAATTGGAAATCTTCGTGCGCATGAACCAATTCGCCCTTTTTATCCAAAGGCAGCGTGCGACGGTGATCGGTCAGCGGGTGAATAACAACGGTGGTATCTTGGCGAGCCTCAACGACTTCGTCCAAATAACAAATGGCGCCCAAACGGGCGGCGACGGTCAACGGACCATCCAGCCAGCGCGTACCATTGGCATCCAACAAATAACGGCCCACCAAATCGCTGGCGGTCATGTCTTCGTTGCACGCCACGGTGATCAGGGGCTTGTTCAGTTTCCACGCCATGTATTCGATAAAACGGGACTTACCACACCCAGTCGGACCTTTGACCATAACGGGCAAACGTTCAGAATATGCGGCTTCGTAAAGTTCAACCTCGTTACCAACGGCTTGGTAAAACGGTTCGTCTTTGATCAAGTACTGTTCAATATCGGACATAGCTTAGAATCTTTCAAAAACTGGGGAGAAGAAAAAAAACGGCCGGGAGCAGTATATCGCCCCCGGCCGCCTTTTAGAGATAAGCTTTTAAAGCCGGGGTACTTATTTGTGTACGCCCAACTTATCGCGCCAACCTGGGAAGATGCTATCAGCATCATGTTCGAAGCTTTCGAACGCACGAGCAAATTCTTTATGCTCTTTAGCAAATTCGATAGGATCAGCACCTTCTTTCCAGCATTCGTACGCTTGGCGAAGAGAAATCGCACCMGCSGCYGGGCTGTCGATGTGACCRTAAGMMCCACCACCWGMYGTGTTGATSAWGTTKGCRTGGCCMAGGTTTTCRAAGAAACCAGGCAAACGCARAGCGTTCATACCACCRGAAATRATTGGCGTSGTMGGCTTCATGCCCTGCCATTCTTGGTGATAGAAAGGACCATCWGCKGAATCACGTTCGATCATGTAAGCGATRTCTGTATCRGATTTYTCGCCTTCCATTTTGCCGTAGCCCATGGTGCCCACGTGGATACCAGAAGCACCTTGCATACGGCTAAGTTTAGCCAAAACAAACGCCGTATAACCACGTTTAGCAGACGGTGACGTAACCATGCCATGACCTGCGCGGTGATAATGCAAATACTGACTTGGGAAAGTACGACGTGCGGTTGTGATCATACCGGGGCCACCCACAAAACCGTCAACCAAGAACGCAACTTTATCAGCGTCAGGACCAAAAGTTTCCAAGATAAATTCACCACGAGCAACCATTTCATGATGGCAATCAGCGGTAATGTTGGCCGAGAACAATTTAGCTTCGCCGGTTTCGTCTTGAGCGCGTTTCATGGCGTCATAAACCAAAGGCATAACTGTTTTCATGGGACAGAAAACTTGGTTGCCTTGAGGCTCATCATTTTTGATGAAGTCACCACCGAGCCAGAACTGATAAGCAGCTTCGGCAAACGGTTTAGGACGCAGACCCAATTTAGGCTTAATGATGGTACCCGCAATATAGCCGCCGTCAACCAAAGGACGACCCAAAATACGCCACATGTCGGTGATGTCTTTTGAAGGACCATCAAACAAACGCAAAAATTCAGGGGAGATGTAAAAATCATGGATTTTAGCATAAGCAATGTCGCCCATGCCTTGGTTGTTACCAATGATCAACGTCATCAAAGACACGATCATGGCACGACCATCAGTGATATTGCGATCAAACAAATCGTTTGGATACGCAATYTTCATGATTTCTTTGGCTTCGTCGATTTCGTAGACGAGCGCATCAACACCTTTGGTGAAATCATCCGTAGTGGAAACTTCAACGTTGGTACCGGTAGAGCTTTCCGCAGCAAAGTGAGCCGCTGCTTCCAAGTAACCGTAACCTACGGCTGGTTTCATCACATAAGCGACAAGAAAGTGCTTGCCGCCTTTGATGAGTTCGTCTTCATCCAGACTGAGGTCGGAATAACGGTTTGTTTGATCGAGTAAAGCCATCTTTAAGTCTCCCTAAATATTTCTACAAATTAGAATTCTTTTATAAGGGCGCTCCGTCTAAGTGAACGGTGACGCCTTAAGTACACGCACTCTACAAAACGGCTTCCTATAACAAAAGTCATTTATATTGATAGCATGTATAAAATTTGCTTATACATTCACATTACCGTATTAAAGAAGCGGTTATTCTTTAAAGACATCTATAACACCGGGGTAAAAATGCACGTCACTCTCAAGCAATTACAGGCCTTTACGACCGTGGCCCGCCACTTAAGTTTCACCTTGGCGGCAAAAGAATTGAACCTGACCCAGCCTGCGGTGTCGATGCAAGTTAAGCAATTGGAAAACCAAATCGGCCAGCCTTTGYTSGAACAAATGGGCAAAAARATMTAYCTSACCGAAGCCGGACGTGARGTRCGKGGSTAYGCCCGYWCMATATTRCAACARGTYGATGATTTGGAAWCGGGGCTKTCYARCYTMAAAGAYYTRGAACGCGGCACCTTGAAAATCTCGGTCGCCACCACCGCTCACTATTTTGCCCCCAAACTGTTGAGCATCTTTTATGAACGCTATCCCGGCGTAAACGTCAAATTGGACGTGACCAACCGMGARCAACTGGTCAATCARYTGRTCAACAATGAAGTCGACATGGTGATYATGGGCCGCCCCCCYGAAGAAACCGAWATCGAAGACGGKGTSTTTATGGAAAAYCCGCTGGTGCTCATYGCCCCGGCGGATCATCCTTTTGGCCCAGAAAAATCTATTCAGCTGGATCGTTTGGAAAACGAAGTATTTTTGGTCCGCGAAGAAGGCTCTGGCACCCGCAAAGCCATGGAGATGTTTTTTGACCAACACGGCATTAAAATGACCACCGGCATGGAAGTCAGTTCCGACGAAGCCATCAAGCAAAGTGTGCAGGCGGGATTAGGCCTTGGCATCATGAGCCGCGACGCCGTGCAAAATGAAATCCAGCTGGGTCACCTGATTGTGCCGGATGTTTTACACTTCCCCATTATGCGCCAATGGCACGTCATGCACCGAAAAGGCAAACGCCTGTCGCCCATTGCTTTGGCGTTTAAAACATTTTTGCTGGAAGAAGCCTCAAGCATTTTGAAAAAAGGTCCCGCGGCCGTTTTACCCAAAACCCAGAGAAAACAAACACCCGTAAAAAAAGCATTCCCCACAACAAAAACCATACATAATATAAACTATAACGAGAATAATTCTAGATCGTATCTTCCCGCAAAGCCCCAAACCACGCTAACTGGACCGGATGGACGGCCAATCCCCCCGGCCCCCGTTAAAAATAAAATTTAACGTCTTTGTTGTAGATTTTTTTTACGTGGTGAAATATTATAGTATACTGTATATAAGATATAACTTTAACAATTTGAGTCGCTCATACAATGTCTACCACCCTTATCGTACCCGGATTAGGCGGATCAGGCCCAACCCATTGGCAAAGCCAGTGGGAAGAATTGCATTCAGATTGCCGACGTATCAAGGCCATTGATTGGAACTTTCCCGATAAGGACAAATGGCTCGACAGCTTGGATGCTTGCATTCAAGATTGTGCAGGACCAGTCTTGCTGGCCGGACATAGTTTAGGTTGTGCATTGATTGCCCATTGGGCATTGCACAGAAACACGGTGCCTATTTTGGGGGCGTTGATGGTGGCTCCGGCTGATGTTGATGACCGCATTACAATCCCCGCCGAAGCCCTGTGCTTTGCGCCGATGCCTTTAAAGTTGCTCCCCTTCCCCACCATGGTCGTCACCAGCAACAACGATATTTATATTTCTCCCAAACGTGCCCAAGTCTTTGCCACGGCTTGGGGGGCTGATTTTGCAAACATCGGCGATCGCGGCCACATCAATGCTGATACGCACCTTAATGGCTGGGGTGAAGGCTGGGATCTTATGCAAAATCTGGCCAATTCAGATCAATCTGCGGGCGCTCTCAAAGCTTAAGTCATTTTTAGTGACGCAAACGTCACTTGTTGTTATGGCGCGCCTAATAATTGTATTAACGGGGTAAATCATGAATAAAAGTGGAATCATTGGGGCTATTGTATTGGGTCTTGTCGGCGCAGGTGTCGCAGGCTCATTTATCATCAAAGCCCAGGTCAAAACCAGCCTCGACGAGGCTTTAAACACGGCCAAGAGCACAAATGCTTTTAAAGCCTTAACTTATGACAATGCCCATATTGACCTGTTCAACAACACCGTCATCCTGTCAAATTTAAAGGCCGATATGGACCTTGCACAGATTGCTGATGTGTTGGGCACGTCCATGCCTCAACAATCCATCACAGGAACCGCGTCCAGCACTTATGAAACCACAATCTTAACCGGAGTGTGGAATCTGATYACMGGYGGRCARACCATTGCMAARTTWGAAGSCCTGAAYGGCACCATGTCCATGAACATGGTGCAAACGATTGATAATGCCAAAGGCACAAATACAGTCGCCAGCCAAGTCACCGGAACGATTGCTCGGGCAAATGTTCAAGGCTTGGATATTTCATCTTTATTCGCCGAAGATACCACCTTACAACAACTGATGATTTTGCCTGCTGCGTCTTACAGCATGGAGGACATGATCTTTACGATTAAGATGGATGTGAAATCTGATAACGCTGCAACACAACGGCCCACCGTGAACATTGAATACAAAATCCCCCACGCGTATGCCAAAAATATAAAAACGGACTTTATTGGTCTTATGAGCCTGCAAAACTTGGAAATGAACATTTCTCCTCTTCAGCCCAATACGCCCCCCGTTAAAATAAACGTGGGGGAAGTTCGGATTTCTGACCTGAAACTCGAAGACATGATTCCGGTTAAAATGACCTATGCCATAGAGAATATGGTTTTTGACACCTCAGAACTTAAAGACCCAACCCTTGTCGGCATGATGGGCCTGTTGGGCTTAGACGAAATCAACATCAGCACGACCCTTGCCTATGATGCGGATATGGCGGCCAGAACGTTTAGCCTTGATCCGTTCAAATTCGGGCTGAAAAACGTGGGAGCTTTTGAGGTCTCTGTAGATTTAAGGGGCCTGCCAACAAGCGAAGAGTTGCAAGCCCTGCAAACACTGGAAACATCAGCCAAGATGGAAGAAGCCTTGATCGACCAAACGTTTGAATCCTTAATGGATAAACTTGCCATCAAAAGCATCAGTTTGGGTTATCAGGACGAAGGGGGGCTTAAAAAGTTTATTACAGCTCAGGCAAAACAACGGGCCAAAGGCAATGTACAGGCCTTGGCCAAAGCTTATGCGCAACAGGCCGCCAAGATTGTACAGGCGACCCATGGCCCCCAAAAAGCGAAAGCCGTAAGGACCACCTTAGTGGCCTTTTTTGCGGACCCCACAAAAATCAAGATTGCTTTAAAATCCACAGAACCTGTGTTGTTCAGCGACCTTAACACAGCCTTCAAAGTCGCCGGCCCCATGGCCTTAAAAGCCTTTGATTTGAACGTTACGTCGCCTTAGCCTTTTTCAGGGCGCGTTCTCTGTGGATCAGGTAAAACCCGCTGGCGACGATGATGGCGGCGCCGAGCAGTATGCTGGACCCCGGAATGTGGCCCCACACCAAAAACCCGATCAGCGTGGACCAGATCATAAATGAATATTCAAATGGCGCCACCAAACCCACGGGGGCAATTGTAAAGGCACGGGTGAGGCACAGGTGGCCCAAGACCGACAAAGCCCCGGTCAGAAAGACCCAGGCTAAATCCATCAATGGCATGGAAACAAAGTCTGCGATTGAAAAAATTGTCGCGATACTTGCCGACCAGACATTAAAATAAAGCACCTGTTTAAAAGCACTTTCCCCCGGCCCCATCCATCTGGTGATCAACATCATCAAAGCGTAGGCTAGGCTGGCAAGCATTGCATACAGGGCTCCCCCTGAAACAAGATCGCTCGTGGGGCCTGCGGCAATCACCACCCCAATCATGCCCAAAAAAACAGCCGTCCAGCGGTGCGGGCCTACCCGTTCTTTTAACAACGGCACCGAAAGCGCCGTCATTAAAAAGGTGGACCCAAAAACAATCACCGTGGCATCCGCCAAATGCATGGTTTGCAGGGAGGTGAAAAAGAATACAGGCGCACCAAAGCCAATGAAAACGCGTAAAAAATGAATGCCCGGACGTGTGGTTTTTAACGCCCCCGAAGGCATTTTACGCCAAGCCCAAAGCAACATAATTGGCACCACAAACCAGCCCCGCACCGCCATCATTTGCAAAACAGAATACCCTTGCTCTAACAAATGCTTCATCACGCCATCCATAAGGGACAGCAACAAAGCCCCTAAAAGAATCAGAACGATACCTTGCATATTTTGAGAATGGGATTCAGAATTCATAATATTTGTACAGTTACCCCTTTGCGGGCGTGCTGCAACCCCTAAACAAAATTAAGGGAACTTGTGAGGGGCATTTATGAGGGGCACTGTCACGACGTATGGACAGGTTAAGGTTTCGTGCTCTCGCCTCACTTAACCAAAGTGGCCGTCCACGTGCCTTCACAATAAAAGTCATGCCCATTGGAGGATGTTCCTGTGAAATCAATGGTTCCGTTGCCTTTTGATCCGGAAAATTTACCATCAATTTTAAGAGAGTCATTACGCTTAGCCCCTGTAATAACAGCCTTTCCAAACCGGTCAACTTCACCACTCAACGCAATTTTTATGTGTCTATATTGAAACACACCTTTGATTTTGTTGTTTTCAAGCGTTGTCGTCAGGGTGTGGCCGTTGCACCGCGTACCCCGTGAATAATCCATCTTCCACGTCCATTTTCCGTCCTGTCCAAAATCCCCTTTGGGCAGGCTCGCAAATTGCTGCGCCTGCACGGGCGGCTTTGGTGTTGTGGGAATTGGGGGTACTGTTATCTTTTGTTGTTCCAAGCGTTGGCGTTCTTGATCTTGTCGCAAGCGTTCTTGATCCCTCTGCTGGCGTTCCTGCTCAAGGGTAGCCAGACGTATGTCTTCGGCTTCTTTGCGCTGCTCAGCGCGTTTTAAATGGCGTAAGTTGACTTCGGCCAAACGAACAAAGTCGCCTTGGGGATAACGTTCGATATAGGCTTTAAAAGCATCTGGATCATCGCTGCGCTGAACCGATTGCC
The DNA here is from genome assembly GCA_002401565.1 of Rhodospirillaceae bacterium. Lineage (GTDB taxonomy): Bacteria > Pseudomonadota > Alphaproteobacteria > Rhodospirillales > Magnetovibrionaceae > JANLGW01. The sequence continues at coordinate 9,545 of NVTL01000059.1, read as the reverse complement.
AAAACACCATTTCAGCCGTAGGCCCCACCGGTTTTGGCGGTGTGGGTTTAAAATAAAATTTGCCTTCCAATGGGGATGAATTGATCCAAGGGCGCTGAAAGCCATCGGTGTTTTTTTCGACTTCGACCCCCACATCATTAAACATTTCCAAAACACCAACACCCGGTTGACGCATCATTTTCATCAGGGCCAGAGCATAAGGGCTGTTTTGGCCCTTGCCATCCAATGCAACATTGCCCGGTTGCGTGGCATAGCTGATCAACGTGCCGCTGGGCGCATTCATTTGCACCAATCCTTCACCGTCCGCCCCCCGCACGCCGCGCAGGCTGGCGGGCGTATTGCGGCATGCATCCAAAATCATGATGTTCATGCCGCCACTTTTGGGAAACTGTTGCATCACCAAATCGGCTGAGACGGTTCTGAGATTGACCGTTTTTTTGGTCATTTTTTGGGTATCGACGGGAATTAAATAATTGGTTTTGTTCACCGCCAAGCCATGACCCGCATAATAAAACAGGCCCACCGTGCCTTCGCTCAACTGTTCGCCAAATTCAATGATCGCATTTTCCATGGCGACCTTATCCAGATCAAGCTGAACCCCGCCGCCAATCAGATCGAACCCCAATTCCTTTAGGGCTTTCGCGATTCCACGGGCGTCATTGGGGGGATTTCTTAAAGACGGTAATGTAGCTGAGTATTGATATTGGCCATTGCCAATCACCAGCGCCACCCGCTTTTCGGCAAAGGCGCTGGTCGAAGCAACAATGAGACTCAACACAAATATGATAGAGCGAAAAGCATAGCGCATAAATGGCAACTCTCCCTTCATCAAAGCAGGAGTATACACCAAATTCACGTTTTAAGCCATAACCGGACGATCACAGTTGTATCAAGTGAGACGCTTAATAGCCGCCCTTGCGTTTGGTTTCCGGCAATCCGGCAATCAAGGCCGCTTGTTTTGACGGCTGCATGGGGAACAGTGTGTAGAGGTCTTTGGTCGAAACCTTTTCGCCCCATTCGGTGCTCATAGCTTTGACCATTTTTCGTTCATTGGGCTGATTGCCATTGTTGTCGAAAAATTCACCACGCAGAAAGTTGATCAGATCCATATGTTTTTGGGTCAATTCAGCAATATCTTCTGAGGATGCAATTTCACGAGCGATATCTTCGTTCCAGTCTTCTGTATTTAACAAATAACCATGATCACTTTTGTCTAAATCTGCGTATCCCATTTTTTAAAACCTCTTTATTATTAATGTGTTGAAATTAATTTTAGTCCCAAGCTAGGTCCCCACCTAAGTCCCCATGCGCGGCATGTCTTCGGGGCGCACGGTCAATTGCGCAGCGCCCGTCAGGCTTTCCAAAACGTAAACAGCTTTGCCGTCCATCATCAGCCTCAACGGAACCCCTTCCAGAGTTTCGCTTTCATGGCGCAACCAGTTGCGACGGATTTTTTGATCCACGTTCAGGCCAAACAGCATTTTTTGTAAGGCCACGACCTGTTTTAAACCGTCTAAGCGTTCTGGGCGGATGTCAGCAGGCACCTGTGTTTTTAAAACCGCCAGTTCATCCATGGAAAATCCGGTGATGGCGGCTTGTTCAGGAAGCTCTAGCGCCAGATCGTCAACGGCGTCTAAATAATAGCGGACAAACTGTAAAAAACCGATGTGTTGCCAAATCAGGTTCCGTTCGGTTTTGCTCAAGGCATCCATGAACGGTGAATTGGCCCGCAACAGGCCCCCATCAGGCGTATCGGCCAAAATGATTTTCGACATTTTTTCAAACGGAGAATCAAGAAGAGCCGACCAGCGATCCCACAGGTCAGCCCGTTCAGGCTTGCGTTCACGCAGCTTATTAAGTTCAATTAAGGTGTGCGGAATAAGTTCTGAATTATTACGGGTCAGTCCCAAAACGGCCTGATGAAAGACCATGGCCTTTGCTTCGCTTAAATTAAATGAACTCATTATTTTCGCCTTCTTACGTGCTTATTATTTTTAGATCAGTTTTGGCCGGGAAGTCCCGCGCGTATCCAAGCCGCCACACCACCGGTCATGTTGTAAGCTTGCGAGACCTGATTTTGTTGCAACAAATAAGTCCCGACTTGGCGGGACCGCATGCCATGAGCACACACAAACACAATTTTCTTGTCAGAATCGCTGGGAATGGCTTCAAAATTAAAAGAAGACATGGGATTGTGGACCGCGCCCTCAATAGCAAACTGGGCCAATTCCTGGTGTTCGCGCACATCAATCAAAATAGCCTGATCGTTATCAAGCCATTTTTTAATATCTACTGGTTCAGTTTCAAACATATAAAGCACCCTTATCTATATTAGTTATTGATTATATAGGGAGCTAAGCAAGAAATTACCAGTTTTTTGAGAATGTTTATGGATTGAAGAAAAAATCACCCGTCAACGATGAGGCTTCCCAAGGCGTTTGTTCTTTACCTGTCCGCTCTCTTACCAAAATACGAACCTGTTTGAACATTTTTTCAATGGGAATGCCTTTTACCCGCATGGCTGCTGCTAAAGCCTCGCTATAAGGGCTGTTTGTCCCCTCGCCGTCTGCAGCAACGTCACCCGGAGCCGTCGCATAGGCAATCATTGTGCCGCTGGGGGCATCCATGCGCGCAAGCCCCCGAGACACAGACCGAAAGCTTCTGGCAAAGGGATTGTTGCGACAAGCGTCCAGCACAACAATATTCATACCGTTGCCCGCATATTCCATTGCGCCAAGGACCATCTGGACATCAAAAGCTTCTGTTTCGACCTCGTACTCTCGGTTGATCTGAGCATCAACCGGAATCAAATAGTTTCGGCCTTTGACCTGCACCCCATGACCCGCGTAATAGAACAATCCGATACTCGAACGCTTGGCTGTTCTCAGTTTTTCCTCGAAATCGACGACCGAGCGTTTGATGGCTTGCCGGGTGCTGTCGGTGAGCAGTGTGACGTTAAAGCCCAAACTTTGAAGAGTCCCAGCAATCAGGCGGGCATCATTCACCGGGTTGGGAAGTTTGGCGGTATATTGATACGCGCTATTTCCGATGACCAAGGCATATCGATCAACGTCATTCATCAAAGGCGTGACCGGAAGCTGCAGTGCAGATGGGCTAACGGCAAGCGGCGTATAAACAGGAGCCGCCGCCGTTTTTACACGGGCCGCCGCCATAGGCCCCAGAGGCCGAAGCCAAGCCTGTTGGACTTCATCCATGCCGATGGGCAAGGTTGTTATAGCGTATCCTTTGGTATAACCGTTACCGCCTTCAGATACCCGGATTGCGAATTCCCCGCCCATCACGCCACGGTCGAAATCAATATAATCAATTCCGTATTGTCCTTCGGCTTTGATGTTCTTACGCCCGCCACCCCAACTGCACATATAGACGTTGCTTTGCCAAAAAATGTTATTGGATGAGCGCACCACTAATTTAGAACGAGCATCGTCACAGACACTGGGGGTGTTGAAAACGATGGTTGGAATATTGACGCGAAAGCTGACGCCGCGTTTGCCGTCGTATTTTGCCCCCGCCCGCAATGCAGCACCGGGCACATAGCCCGTGGCGGGAATGGCGCCGTTCACCGTATAGGTGATCTGGTTCTGAGTGCACCGCTTACTGTCGCGACTGGCCGCACAAAATGTCCAGACTCCGGGACCGTTGGCCGCAAACATATCCCCCATAGCTTTGGCGATGTCTTTTAGGGCGAATTTTTCACCAGCCTTGCCGCACTCACCACCGGCACAAATTTCAACAGCCGCTTGCGGGTCATAGGCCGGCATCATCGGCGGCGGCGGATGAGCACATCCGACAAGAAAGCCGACAAACATCAAACCCATAACTGCGGTGAACCTGTTCACAGAACTACCCCTAAATCAAAGTGATAGAACGCCAATCCTACCAAAAATWCGGCAATGTGTAAATTGAGTTTGTAATACAAATGACCATAAAATCCCAAAACATAAAAAGGGATCGACGCGGGCTTTCAGGCTTACCTGACAAAACCCTTTAATGTTGCCGAGTTGCAAAACATGGTCGCAGACGTTCTTTCCACACAAAACGCGGCTCAGTCTTGATGAATCTCTACTCTGTTTCGTCCCGCATTTTTGGCGACGTATAAGGCTATATCGGCGCTTGTCATGACTTTTTCCAAAGATCCACTGTCATCGCTAAACAAAGCGAGGCCGATACTGACCGTCAGTCCAATTGAGCCCTGTGGTGTTTGAAAACGGGTTTCTTCAATAACTTTGCGCAGACGATTGGCCAGCGACAGCCCATCTTTTATATCTGTTTGGGGCATAATAACCGCAAACTCYTCACCACCAATGCGGCCAATGATATCGGTTTCTCTGCACATTTTCGAAATGACACTCCCAATGGATACGAGAACGACGTCCCCGATATCATGCCCCCAAGTATCATTRACCKMTTTAAAKTGATCAACATCAACCATCGCAACGACATAGGAATGCTTATAACGACGAGCTTGAGCATCAATCCCTTCGGCGTATTCGAAAAAGGCGCGGCGATTGTTCAGGCCCGTCAGAACATCTGTGCGGGCTTGATGTTCTGCGTGTTTAATCGCTTCTTGTAATTCCCGCGTCCGTTCCAACACCTGACTTTCCAAATCTAGGTTGAGATTAGCCAGTTCATTTTCACTCTGTCGGGATTTTTCCAAGGCCGCAGCAAGGTGATGACTGGACATGGATATCGCAACAATCGAAGCCGCAACCGACAAAATCACCCCAAGCATATAGGCGATCCACGAAGGCACGTATGCTGAATTTATGTTGAAATCGATCGAAAATACCCTGCCCCCATATACAAAACTGTAGGCGGTTAAAATCATCATGAAAAGCATGATAACCGTGCACCAAATGCCAACACGTTTACCAAACAACAACGTTGCCAACACCGGAGCCGCAAGCAACACCGGGTTGGCCCNGGCAATCATGCCAAATTCCCAAAACCCCAATAAGCCAATAGCCAGAAAAATACCAACGATGGTCCCGGCCCGAATATTATAAGAAAGCGTGTTTCTAAAAAGGAAGATGGCCCAGATGACGACGGCTGCCGAAATATGGGCGGCCATCAAGCCCTGCCAGCCCCATTGTATCGACCGATACAAACTTGCCGCAACTGCCGGAAGTATAAAAACCGCTGATGCGGTAATCATCATGTTGCAAATGCGTGAGCGAACGTCTTGTAAATCGTCACTCACAGCAACTATCGACATATTTAATTTCATAAAAACCCAGACCAAAGAAGATACCTATTCGCCAACGGTCAGCACTCTGCCTTTGACGAATACAATAGTAGTAGTCCGATTCAAGTATTCTGTAAGCTAAAACATCAACGCATAAACAAAAAGTGAACAGGTTCAAGCCCCTTAAAACGCTATTGCTCCATTCTGATGGCTATTATTTACAGGCTTGCTTGCTCTTTTTCCAATTTTTTCCAGACTTACATTTGTGCGGGCTTTTGCTTTTGGTGCCAGGTGCGGGCTTGGCTCCCCAATGGTTATAATATTCGCCGGGGGAATTGTATTTACAAGCGGCCTTGCTGGTACTCCCTGCTGCATCCGTAAAACCGGGTGAGCAGGATTTACACGCCACACTCTTGGTGCTGTCTGAATACGTTCCAACAGGGCATTTGGTTTGCTTAGTCGCACCGGTATTTGGCACGTAAGACCCGACGGGTGCGACCGTGCAGTTGGCCGCACCCGTCGAAGAAAAACTTCCCGTTGCACAAGGTGTGCAAGCGCTCATCCCTTGATCTGCGGCATAGGTTCCCGCGGCGCATTTATCCTGTGAGGTCGCGGCGGGAGCAGCAACAAAATGTCCGACAAAAGCAACTCGACACGTTTGTTTGCCGTCGCTCGGCTGGAAGGTGCCAGCCACGCATGGAGTCTGTGAGGTTGCACGGTCTGATGCAACATAATGTCCCTTGGAAGCTTCCTTAGTACAACGGGTTTGTCCCATCTTGCCCGTGTAGGCTGGCGCCTTGCAACTGTAACAGGTTGAACGCGCCTGGTTAGGTTGATAAGTTCCTGCCGGACACTTGGTTGGTTCTGTAGAGTTTTTCTTTGCGAAATAGCCAGGGTGTGTCGCATTGCAAATATTATTGCCAGAATAATAACCTCCCTGACAAACGGAGCAACCCGACCCGTTAAAACCTTCACCGGGCGAACAAGTGACAGCCTCGGCATCCTGCGGCATCAAAAATATCGTGAGCAAGAGAAACAGTGCGCTTAGGAATTTCATAGGCATTACCTTTGTCTGATTTTTTGATCGGACAGTAGAATTTTTAAGAGATATAAATTGAAAATGCAGTAAACAACTAATTATGTCAACGCGTTAAGCCGCTGTACTAAAAATAGCTAGTACACAGAAATAGGTACAAAACCGCCAAAACATCACAAGATAAATATTCATTTATGTCTGGATCTGCCCTAAGTTGGGCGCTTAGCTTCAAGCATTTTTTTAGAGAGGATCAAGAGTTTCCATAATGATCTGGACGAACTTAGGTATGTCCAGCGGCTTTGTGACGTATTCTTTAAAGCCAGCCTTTAAGCCTAATTTCACATCTTGAGACAAGGCAACTGCGGTGATCGCGATTACAGGGATATCCTTCGTTTCTGAAGAGGCTTGCAAGAGTTTCAGGGCTTCTAAGCCGTTCATTCCCGGAAGGTTGATGTCCATCAAAATCAAATCGGGTTTTTCAAGCCTAGCACGTTCAAGCCCTTGCTCGGCGTTGTAAGAAAGAAGTAGTCTGGTGTTTGGCAATTGAGCAAAGACCGTTTCCATTAGGCGCATATTATCAGGGTTATCCTCAACGTACAGGACAGACTTGAGCGTTGAATTAATATTATTATTTTTAAATATCGTTCTAGATATTTCTGGTTTTTTTATGTGCTGCACAGAACGTTCCTGCTGGTCGCTGATGGGAACATCCACCCAAAAGGTACTCCCCGCGTTAACGTCACTCTTAAAGTTTATACGGCCACCAAGCTGTTCTATAATTTTCTTTGTTATAGCAAGGCCAATGCCCGTGCCCTCAATATTTCCGGTTTCTAGACCTAAACGTTCGAAGGGCAAGAATAACTTCCCTTGCTTTGCCAGCGGGATGCCATGGCCGGTATCTTCCACACTTATACGCAACATGGAATTTTGAATTTCTTCGCACGAAACGATCACTCTGCCGTTTTTACGGTTGTATTTGACGGCATTAGACAGAAGATTGAGCAAGGTTTGCACCAAACGCGTTCCATCTGTCCATAACAAAGGAAGGTCCTTTCCAATTGTTTGGTCCTTGATCTCGATGCCTTCGTTATTTGCATGCTCAAGTATCATCTCGATACTATTGTTTATAACATCTCTTGCCACTGTATCTTCCATATCAAGAGACATCTGTCCGGCTTCTATTTTGCTTAATTCTAAGACTTGATTAATCAGTTCTAAAAGGTGTTTACCCCCTTTTAAAATAAGCTCCACAGACGTCTTTTGGTTCTCACTGAGCGGTTCTTTGGGGTTATATTCCAACATTTGAGCAAAACCCAAAATCGAATTCATCGGCGTTCGAAGCTCATGGCTCATGGAAGATAGAAACTCAGATTTTGCTTTATTCGCCTTATCTGCTTCTTCTTTGGCTAAGTTCACAGCCGTTGCGGCCAACGTATGATCGGTAACATCTTGTACTGACCCAAGCATACGAAGCAATTTGCCATCTGCATCCGTTTCAGAACGCGCCAATTCATGAACATAACGCACGGACCCATTTGGCAAAACAATGCGATGGACCACATCATGAAGGCCCGTCTGTTCAGACAGATTTTCACTTTCACGGACTAATTCTTGGTCATCTGGATGTACCGCCGCATGGAAAGCTTCAACACTTGGCGAAAAGCTATTGGGTTCATGCCCAAAAATACGGTAAATTTCGTCTGACCAAGTCAATTCACCATTGACCAGATTGGCTTCCCAGCTTCCGACATGGGCCAAGGACTGAGCATCATTGAGTTGCCGTTCGCGTTCGGCCAACGCTTGCTCAGCTTTTTTACGGCTATCAATATTTCGCACCACACCAAGCATATTGAGTGGATTTCCATCTTTATCTCTGGTGACGTTACCTGTTTCATGAAGCCAAGCAACTGTTCCGTCAGGCCAGACCACACGGTGTTCTATATTGTATTCAACACCTTTTTCGACACAATTGTTGACAGCATCAATCACATTTTGTCGATCATCGGGGTGAATGGCCTTTAGAAAATTATCATAAGAAGTTTTCATTCCGCCTTCTACGCCGCCGAACAAAACCGGAATACGGTCGGACCAATACAGCTCCCCGCTCTGGATATTCCAATCCCAAGTCCCAATATTGGCAAAGGATTGACTGACACGAAAGCGCTCTTCAATTATCGCGAGTGCAGATTCCATTTCTCGGTGATCCGTAATATCGGTACGGATTGAGATATACTGAAAAGGTTGCCCGGCCTCATCTAAGATTGGGACTATGGTGGCTTTGACCCAGTAAACATCTCCATCTTTTTGATGATTTTTAATTTCTCCATGCCACGTGTTTCCGCTCGAAATTGTAGCCCACAGGTCCGCGTAAAATTCTGGTGAATGTAGGCCAGATTTAAGCATGCGATGGTTCTGACCTATGAGCTCCTCGCAAGAATACCCTGACATCGTGCAAAACTTTTCATTAACGTATGTAATGTTCCCGTTGATGTCGGCAATGCTGACAATGGCATGTTCATCAAGTGCATGTTTCAGAGACTTTAAATCGCCAAAAGTTTCAGGCGGAATGTTATCGAGACTATCCATCAATTTTCATCAACTTTTCAAAGGGCTGGTCGTATGGTCTGAATATGATTGGAATATTGTAACGGGATTTTCTTTATTCAAGCTCCTAATGTCTGCCCTTACAAAAAAAAGGGCGATCCCTGAGGACCGCCCTTTTTTATTTGTTTAAAATGCTAACCGAAGCCCATTGGGCTGAGGCAAGGCCAAGACCAATGTTCCTCTTCGAAAGCAAAGCTTTCAGGGAGGGGGCCGCCGCGCGACTGCGCGTTAGCCCAAGGGAGCTCAAGCGAGCTCCGCTCCCGCCCGGCGTCTGAGGGCTAACACATAAAATCTTAGCTGATTTTTGCGTCCAATGAACCGGATGCATATTCTGTGAACATGACTTCCAAAGATTTGGCTGTGATTGCAGAAGCGTGACCTGCGGAACCGAAAGCTTCGTAACGGTTTTTGCAGATGTCGGTCATGCCTTTTGTGGCTTCGGCCAAGAACTTGCGTGGGTCAAAGTTTGAAGGATTGTCGTGCAAGTGACGACGAACAGAACCCGTAGACGCCATGCGCAAATCGGTATCGATGTTAACCTTGCGTACACCAGATTTGATGCCTTCAACGGTTTCCGTGGTTGGCACGCCGTATGTTTGCGCCATGTCACCACCAAAGTCGTTGATGATTTTCAGCCAGTCTTGAGGAACCGAGCTGGAACCGTGCATAACCAAGTGAACGGAAGGAATGCGTTCGTGG
>NVTL01000058.1 GCA_002401565.1 Rhodospirillaceae bacterium | reverse complement strand
GCCCGGATGGCCTTGATCAAGGTGGTCATACGATCCAAACCGCCGATGCGGCCATAGGTTTTGGCCAGCGCGGTAAAGTCTTCGCTGCTGAGCGCATAAGCTTCTGGGGAGGAAATGGGGAGGTCGAACATAGCCAGCATGTCTTTGCCGGTTACATGGGGGGGGAGGCCATACGCATCACCAACGCCAAGATTGACAGAGGGTTCGCGGAAATAGATAGGTTTCAATTGCGCGTGGCAATCGGTGAAGTTCAAAAGGGTAACTTGTCCGGTGCTGTTGAAATCCAAAAGGTCATCTTGGGTAAGCGTTTGCTTAGCCGCGACGGTGGAAAATGCACCTGAAGCTCCGGTGAGGACCGCAGTTGCTGCGGCCACTTGTAAAAACTGACGACGATCTAACACTTGGCTATACCTCCTAAAGGGCAAAGGGCCAAAAAAATGGGCGATGAAATAGGCGCGGCCAAAAAAAAGGGGGAAGCAGACACGAGTCTATTAGCTTCCCCCTTTATTCATAATAGCCTGTACGGTTTAGTTACGAACCGCAGGCGTTTCGACTTGCAAGCCGTTACCACGCCAGTTCAGATACAGTTCCAAATTGACGTATTCTTCTGTACCGTAACCGTAAGGCGTTGCGCGAACGTTTTTGTTGCAGCCTCTAAAGCGACGATGCAAGGAACCCATTTTTTGCCATTTCAGACGATAAGTTGGGAAGCCGTTGCTGTGACCTTCGCTCAAACGGTTGGCCCGGATCATCACACCTGAATTATCTTCATGGCAATGTTTGCAGGCCAGGTCCAATTGACCACGACGCTTGTAATAGAACTCTTTACCTTTTTCAAAGAAAGGAGCCGCTTCGCCGTCAATCTTGACATTAACTTTCAGGCCATGTGATTGATTGCGAACATAAGCCGTCATGCCCAACATTTGCGAAGATTCATACTTGAATGGTTTCGCTTTCATGTTTTCTTCGCGGCACTGATTGATCTTTTGTTCCAGGTTTTGCATTTTACCCAAAGTTTTGCTGAACTTAGGATAGGAAATGCCAGCCTGGACCATGCTTTCGCTGGGATCAGCATGGCAAGATTGGCAAGATTTGCCAGCTTCGCCATCGACTTCGCTCCAAAGAGTTTCGCCTTCATCAACCCAAAGAATGCCAGGATTTTCAAAATCATCAGCTTGCATAGCCCGCGTTTCGGGTTCTGCATAAACATAGCCACTGGTTTTATCACCACTTCTGTAGGCAGAAAGATCTTCTGCTGCAAAAGCTGTGTAGCTTGTCGTTGCGCTCATAAGAACAGCGACAGCCATAGTTTTAAGATAGATTAAACGCATAATATTCTCCCCAATATTAAGAGACGGTAAGCTTCGCTGACTTACTGACCACTGCACCGGAATCGTCGGTCCATGTGAAATCAAGTGTGCCACTTTTGTCGGCTTTAATGAAAAAGGACAAATATGGGTTAGCTGAAATAGCGCCTTCCCATGCGGAGCTGATCACTTCTTTGCCGTTGTACGTACAAACGAACTTATTGATGATCATACGAGGGATTTTTTCACCCGTTTTTTTGTCTTTACGTTGGCCAGATTCCATTTTGTGTGGAATCAGTGTCTTCACTTCGAAGATTTCGCCTTGTTTWACTTTTTTAGGGGCTTTCACCCGTGCTTTTGCTTTAGCCATTTCCGATCTCCTTTAAACTAATCAGCCGCCGCAACCACCAATGGTGACTTTGACTTCTTTTTTAGCAATATTCACTGTGCCATCGCTCATTTCAGCAATAACAACTACATTTTGCGTCCGAGCCAACCGCATACGGGTTGAAATTTCAGCTTTTCCGGCGAGGGGGCTGAAGTTATAGGTCGCAACAAGCGGAGCTGGGTTTTTATCCGCAAGAATGTGAACTGTTTTGACATAGTTCGCATCGGTCATAGGGCTTTCAACTGAAAATTTGACCGGAACCGTATTGCCGTTCTCAGCAATCTGGGGGAGTTCAACGGTGATTTTGGCATCCGCAGCAGAACTTCCGCCAGAGATTTTGCCAATGTATTCATCGGTTGCAGGCGTATTCGCCAAAGCAGCCGTGGACAACAGGCTAATACCTGTGGTCGCCAGAACACCAGCACCGACAAGCTTGAACAGCTCGCGACGACTAATCTTCTGCATTTCTAGTTTTTGTGTCATTAAAGGTCTCCCTGGAACACATAAAATTAAAGAGCGATAATTGCTTTTTTGCTCACTATTTAAGAGTCATCAAATAAGCAACAACATCTTCGACGTCTTGAGCCGACATGATGGTTTTGCCTTGAAACTTTTTCATAACTCTGTGAAGCCCATCAAGACGATAGAAAGCTGGCATGATGGTGTCGGCGTTAATAACCTTAGGATTTACGACTTGAAGACGTAAACGACCTTCGGAATAACGTCCTGCAACACCACCAAGATCGGGTGCTACTTGACCGTGGAACTGTTGTTCCGGAACCGGCATGACATGACATGCCAAGCAATTCCCTTTTTTGCGATGAATCGCAACTTTACGGCCATTCACGGGATCGCCAGCTTTGCCTGTTAAAGACTCAGCAATGGTATCTCCCTTAATTTGGTATTTAACGAGACCTTCGGCTTGTGCACCGAAACTCATCATAACACCAACCGCGACGCCAATGACGACGCTTGCTTTGGTTTTATTTCCCACTTGTTCCTCCCTAGTACCTGTTAGAATTTACGAACACCTTTATCGATATTTGTATAAAGATCGCCGTTCGCACTTAATTTATTCATAACGAGGCGAACCGTTATTAATTGAGTTTTGCATAATATAAGCAAAATAGATTATTTCAAGAACGAAAATTACAATTTTGAAGAAAAAAATGAAATATCTGCTCTTTTGACCCTATAATTGGTGTGTATTTAGAACGCGTAATAAATTTTGATGATACGTAATCAAGGGCTTAAACTTGCTTTTAGAAAGACTTAAGCCCAATAAAAAAAATGTAAAAAAAATTTCAGCGTATAAAGCTCTTGTCTTCTGGGTTAGGTTTCTGGTTAAGTGTTTATGAAAAGCGGAAAACACTTATGACTAGATTGATTGTTTAAAGGATCGAGAACCGATGAAAATTCTTCTTGCGGATGATCATAAACTGGTGCGCACCGGACTTGTCTTGGTGTTGAAGCAGATGGAAAATTCTGTCGAAATCTTAGAAGCCGGGACCGGTCAGGAAGCCATTGAAATGGCGCTGGGCAATTCAGGCATCGATTTAATTTTGATGGATCTGGACCTACCCGAAGGCAACGGATTAGAAGCGATGACGGCTATTCATGCTCAACACCCGACTTTGCCGGTGGTCATTCTTTCGGCTATGGAAGACCAAACGATGGTCTCTCGGGCCATGAAAATGGGCGCTCGTGGATTTATTCCCAAATCGGCTTCTGGTGAAGTCATGGTGAATTCTTTGCGGTTGGTTTTGTCCGGCGGTGTGTGTTTGCCACCGGGGTACAATGAACCGCAAAAGGGTGAAGGCGATGCCAAAACACCCAGTTTGACACAACGGCAAATGGAAGTGTTGCGGTTGATGGCGAAAGGCAGTTCCAACAAAGAAATCGCACGGGGCTTAAGTATTTCTGAAAATACCGTTCGTGTTCACATTTCGGCGGTTATTGGGGCTTTGGACGCGTCTAATCGCACGGAAGCTGCTTATTCAGCCATGCGTATGGGCATCATTCCCCGCGTCAGCACGACGTTTTCTTAAAACAGACGTTTTCTTAAAACTTAAGACTCTTCTTTGGATGTCCGTGTGGACAGGCTTTCTTGCACCTTGGCAAGCAGCAGTTCCGGGCGGATTGGCTTGTGGAGAATCGGAAATCCACTGGTTTTGGCTTCGCGAAGCCGTGTCGGGGCGGTATCTCCGGTGATGATAATGGCCGGAATAGCTTCTCCCAGTGTGTCTTGCACCAGAGCAATAGCCTCGCGTCCGGTCACTTGGCTTTCCAAACGGTAATCCGCGATGATCAGGTCTGGGCGGTGCGCCGCGTTGGAAAAAGTATCTTTGATGCGTTGCTGTTGCACCGATTGAAAACATATTGTGGTGTAGCCATGAGCTTCTAACACAGATTTCAAGCCTAAAAGTACATGTTCATCGTCTTCAAAAATGACGATTTTTACGGGGCCTTCAGGGGCTTCGCTAATATCTTTTCGGTCATTTTCGGACAGGCGGCGATCAATAGCGCTATCTTGCGCAAGGGGTGCATCAACCCAAAATACCGAGCCTTTCCCCACCACTGAACGAAAGCCCATGGAACAATCGAGCAGGTTGGCCATGCGTTTTACAATAGATAGGCCCAGCCCCAGTCCGTGCGTGCGTTTGCGGGCTTCGTTATCGATTTGGTAAAAGTCTTGGAAAATCAGTTCTTTTTGATCGTCGGGAATGCCTGGCCCGGTATCCCAAACTTCGATGCGCAGGGCATTTTTGTGTTTGCGACAGCCCAGCAAAACCCGACCTTTTTCCGTATATTTGATGGCATTATCCAGCAAGTTACGCACCACGGTGCCCAACAACGATGGGTCACAGAAAATCTGGGTTGAATTGCCGACGACGCGAAGCTCAATATCCTTGGCCCAGGCCACAGGGGTCATTTCGTTGCGAATGTTTTCGATCACTTCATGCGCCGGGAAGCTGCGCGGCACCGGTTGAATAACCCCCGCTTCAAGTTTGGAAACGTCCAGCAAAGTGTTGAGCAGTTCTTTTAAGGAATCGAGAGAATTGCGAATAAGCTCAATGATTTCTAGCTTGGCGGGGTCGGTTTCTTGGCTTTCCAAAGCATAGATAAACAGATTGAGCGCCTGTAAAGGCTGCCTTAAATCATGGCTGGCTGCGGCCAAAAAACGGGTTTTGGCAATCGAAGCATGTTCGGCTTCTTCTTTGGCTTCCAACAATCCAATTTCACGAGAATGCAAGGCATCCACCAAATATTGTAACGATCGCGCCATATCGGTGATTTCATCATCACCAGAGGTATCGATTATTTCAACGGCACCTTCGGCATGGGACAGCATTGACCCGCGCAAATTGCTGAGGCGCAGGATAATTGTGCGACTGACATACAAATAGGTCACGACCACAATAAAGGCCGAGATCAAAATAAAACCGATCAGGGTTTTGAGGATGGTGTCCATCGATTTGCTGGTTTCTTGATTGGCGGCATCGATAGAATTTTGCACGTCTCGTGTGGCCAATTCGGCGGCGACCGCAAAACGTTCGGCCAGAGATCTGGTCGTATTGAGCGTGGCGAGGACTTGATTTGTCGCGTATAAATCCTTGTTTTTAACGCTAAACAAACCTTCTTGGCCGAGCGATATGCCGTTCAATTTAGCCAGCCGTGCGGCAGCATTTCGTTGTGTGGCAATGGGCAGGTTTGAAATTTCGGCAAACACTTGATCAATATCAATATCCACTTCGGTTTTCAAACGCTGCAAGGGGATTGGGTGTTTGATGTTCAAGCCCTTCATCAGTTTGAAAATAATMGCGTGAATRGATTCATGCCATTTGCGCAAAGGSGCTRAAYTTRWAAKSCYRMTTKYCRCYAARTCRRTRTGGGACTGWGCCGAAACWAGGTYCTTTTGGATTTGGAACATTTGTTGCTGAATKTCGGTCAAMCGATTGCCATAACGAATGCGTTCTTCCGTTAATAAGTTGAGTCTATTGTACGTTTCCACCAATGTTGTTTTCAGTTCCAACAGTTTGGTTTTGCGGTTTTTAGTAAGTTCATTTTCCGGAATACGATTGAGAATTTCTTCCAGCCAATTGGCATCGTCTTCGACCTGTCCAATGATGGTCAGACGTGTCCATGTGTTTGGGGAAATGATCAACGATGGCCCACGATCCGCTACGGTCCCCGACAATTGGGTGATGTGTCCGGTGTCCGTTAAGGTTGGCAGATTGGTGTTGATGAGCGTGTCGAAATTATCCTGAAACCCCTTTAACGCCACAATCGAAACGGCGCCGGCCAGGATCGTGGTAACGGCAATAAGGCCCAACGCAATAAAAATCTTTGTCGAAATCGTCGAATGCGGTTTCGGCAGAATATGTTGAACGGGTTGTGGAGGTAAATTCTTCAGTGTTCTCATCTCGTCTATTTAGATTAGCTCTTGAAGTGTTGCGGAAAAGGATAGTATCACTTTATAGGAAAAGAAATCATATGAATCATTTTAGCTTTAAACCCACTGTACAAAAGGCCTGCAGAATATGAAAAGCATTTTACGTTCAGTTTTGTCGAACTTGGGTCTTAGTGCTTTTGTCATGCTTTCGGGCTTCGCCAGTCCCGTTGCGGCGCAATCACCTTCGACGCTGATGAAAGTGCAAGAACGGGGCTTCGTCAAGTGCGGCGTTACCGGACGCATGCCGGGCTTTTCAATTCGCTCTGAARATGGCGAATGGACAGGCTTTAATATTGATTTCTGCCGTGCTCTGGCCGCGGCCGTTTTGAAAAATGCGGAGGCTATTCAGGCGTCTGATTATTGGATTGATGCGCTGGTTGGCGGCGCTATTGATGTATTGCATGCAGGTTCTACATGGACCTTTGGTCGCGATACGACGCAAAAGGTCGAATTTCCAGGTATTTATTTTTATGATGGGCAAGGTTTTATCACCTACGGAAAGCTTGGCGTGAAAACCCTAGGCGAGGCGATGGGAAAACAAGGCCTTAAGGTTTGCGCCATCAGTGATACCTCGACGGCATTTTCAAACCTTGAAGATTTTATTGCTAAAAACAATGTGGCTTGGGAAATTGTCGAAGTTCATACCATGGACGGCATGTGGCGGGCCTTTTTTGGCGGCCGGTGTGATATGGCCATTCATGACCGCACCGCATTGGCGGGGGTTCATGCTAAACGTTTGAACGGGGCTGATGATTTTGTCGTCTTCGCGGAAGTGATCAGCAAAGAACCCTTGTCTCCGGCTGTGCGCCAAGATGATTTTCAGTGGCGGGACTTAATTGCTTGGGTGACCTTAGTGACCGTGGCCGCCGAAGAATTTGGCATTACCCAACAAAACGTAGATTTCATGAAAGCCAATTCGACCGTGCCGGAAGTTCGGCGCTTATTGGGCGTGGATAGTGGCATGGGAAAAGGCCTTGGCCTTGATGATGAATGGGCGTACCGGGTGATCAAACAGGTGGGCAATTACGCGGATATCTTCGAGCGGAATTTGGGGGCGAACTCCATATTCAAAATGCCACGTGGATTGAACAACACGTGGCAAAATGGTGGTCTTCATTACGCTCCGCCCTTGCGTTAAGAGAAACGCATCCAAAACACCCAGACCTATATAATCTCCGCATAAAACCTGTAAAATAATGTGCCTGTCGGGCTTTCCAAAGATGTCGTTTTTTTTGATTATAATTCAATTGATTGCTATAGAGCTCTGAAATTGCTATTGTAATACGACTAGGTGGAGGGAACTTATCCGTATGGGTGTCGTGTTTTTGATATTGCGAATTTGCGTGGTCATTTTTGTGACCGAAGCGCTGATTATGTACGGGTTTTCCCTGTTTTCGCCCATCGAATCCCGTTTTGTCGAAGCCGGTATTGATGCCGTTCTTTTAACGATCTTTAGTGCTCTGCCCCTGTTGTATTGGGTGATCCTTCCCCATGTACGAGCTCAAAAAGCCATTGAAGAAGCCGCCGAAAGCGCTCGTCATAAAAGCGAACGCCGGTTGTCTCAGGTTTTAGAGGCGGTTGTTGATGGCATTATCACCTCTGATGATCAGGGCAATATCCAAGTTTTCAATTTTGCTGCCGAAAAAATATTTGGCTACAGCTCGGCTGAAGTTTTGGGCAAAAGCATAAATACATTGATGCCCAAGGCGGATTCTCTTGCCCATGATCGCTATCTTAAAAAATTCACGAACACAGCAAGCAACGATGGGAACGTTGTGGGCTTTAGCCGTGAAGTGCAGGGGCGCCACAAAGATGGACATAAATTTCCCATCGACTTGTCCATCAGCGAATTGGTGATTGATGGTCAGCGTATGTTCACGGGTGTGATCCGCGATATTACGGAACGCAAAAAGGTTGAACAGGCTTTGATCGATGCCAAGGATGAGGCCGAGCGGGCGAGCCGCGTGAAAACCGAATTTACGGCCAATATGTCCCATGAGCTTCGCACGCCTTTGAATGCGATTATTGGCTTTTCCGAAGTGATTTCTTCTGAAATGTTTGGCCCGCTTGGGCATGATAAGTATCGGGAATATATGGATGATATTCAGGATTCATCCCATCATTTGCTTGATCTAATCAATGATATTTTGGATCTTGCCCGGATTGAAGCCGATAAATTCGAATTGCACGATGAACATTTTGACCTTTACGAGATTTCTMAGTCTCCGATCAACTGYGTCAAAACCGATAAAATYACGCTGGTGAACAATATNCCCNRMGAATCTGCCRWTGTTGTATGCCGATAARCGGCGGGTGAARCAGATTCTTTTGAAYTTGYTGTCYAACGCGGCCAAATTCACGTTGGAAGGYGGYCGGGTGGAAATYGATGTTTATATYGATMTTGATAARWCCATGGTGYTGCGSGTGAMGGAYACGGGAATCGGCATGAGCAAAGAAGAGGTTGAATGCGCGCGCAGGCCCTTTGAACAGATCGATACGGGGTTAAACCGCAAATACGAAGGCACAGGGCTTGGTTTGCCACTGGTTGAGCGTATGGCGCACCTAAATGGGGCAAGCGTTGAAATTGAAAGCGAAACGGGCAAAGGAACGTGTGTTCAGGTCCGTTTTTCCGCCGACAGGGTACGCGAGCGCTCGAGCCTTAATTAATCTTTAAAATCATCGCAGCAGAGGGTTGACAGATTGAGCCTGTCCCCTTATGTTCCGCGGCTTAGGGGTTAATTCAGCCCCACATTTTTTTGTTTGAGGAAGACGTTATGAAGGTCAGAAACTCTCTTAAATCCGCGAAAAACCGCGACAAGAACTGTGTTATTGTCCGTCGCAAAGGTCGCGTTTATGTGATCAACAAGCGTAACCCACGTTTTAAAGCTCGTCAGGGCTGATATCGATTCGAATTTCGGTTGCGCTTTTGCGCCTCTGTCGAATGTCTTTATCAAATTAATTCATAAAACCGCGTCCTATTTGGGCGCGGTTTTATGCTGTCTGAGGTTCAGAGTAAGGACAAGTTGCCTAGGATATAGATACAAAAAAGGCGAGCCCGCTGGGGACTCGCCTTTTTATTTTTATGGTGAACTGGTTGGTGAGCGTTAGCCGCGACGCGGTGTACGCCATTTCAGTTTACCCGTACGACAAGCCACACCTGAATAAATACGGGTCACGCCTTTGCGGGTTAGGTATTGTTTATAGGTCCTACAAAACTGGCCATTTTCCCCTTTAAAGGTGTTCAGCGGCTCAACCTGTACGGAAACGCCAACCACACGATCGGTCCAACTGGCGATGTCGCCTGATTTTTTGCTTTCTAAAGCGGACTGCCATGTGCGGATAATGTTGCTACGGACTTTTTTCGGGACATCTTGCAAAGATGGGCGCACAGCTGTTAATTCACGAATCCGCACACTTTTCTTTTTGTAAAAGTCGCGACGTAAAACATACGTGCCCAACATAGGCGAATAATTCCAAGTGCGATTCTGCCACCATTTTCCCTTTGAACTTAAACGACGGCATTTTACACGGTATGTGTCAAATTCACCGGCCAAGATGCGAACCCGTTCGGTGCCTTCAACGGCACAGTCCCAACGTTGCATATAGGTCGAAGTTTGTCCGCTAGCTTTTGATACAGAGCGACCTTCTGTTGTGAATTTACTGGTTTTGCCAATACTGAGTGGCCAAAGCGTATTCGTGGCTATATCAGAAACTTTGTAAAATTCCTTTGTTTTGCCTTCGATATACGGGGTTGGCAGTACGAAATTTCGAAAGTTCGCAAGTTTGCGTTTAGAGCGGCTGATCATATTCAGCGTTTCGCCTTCGATGCTGACGATTTGTTCGCGTGATCCATTGGAATAATAATATAGATCACCCACATTGAAGGCTGGCAATTGAGCCGGTGCCATCGCCGGCCCAGCAATGGGCTTCGATGAAAAATTAGGGAGATTGGTGAATGTCGCCGGCACACAAGCGCTGGTCAACAAGCCAAAGGCGCCCAATACAGTTAGCTTTACAATCGACGGGCTGAGAGGCATGAGTTTTCCTGAATAGCATTATGGTTAACGTATTGCGGTAAACGTTTTCTGATTAACGTGATTTTTGCAAATTTTTACAAATTAAACAGTGTCGTTCATCACAGAAATTGTGCGGGCAATTTATCAAAGCAATCTGAATGGCACCTGAATTTAGGCACAGTTCATCCCCATACTGGGCTGTGCTGCAGGGGGATGACGTGGGTTTAAGTTGGGTTTAAGTTGGGTTTTTGTTGGACTTAAAAGGCTTCCGTCAAGCTTTCGTCCAAAAGCAGATAACGGGTTTTCCACGTTCCGTTGTCGTCTCGACAGGCCAGCCCAAAGGTTGTTTCAGACTCTTGATCGCCGACACGGACATCTTTTTTGTACTCCCGACAAAATGTGCCTTCCTTGTCTTTGTACGTGCGCACTGGGGTAAAGGTGGCCGAACGGTGACTGTCCGGGTTTGCCCACGTTTTTGTGTCGCCACTCATGTTGACTTCAAGGGCTTGGTTTAAAACCATATCCATCTGGGATTGGTCTTCTTGCAAGGTGAAAGCCGCAAGTTTTAGGGCATTTCCGGTGCTGGTTTGGGAATATTGATACCCCCCGCCAACGCCAAGACCTAAAAATAAGCAGGCCACGGCGGCCGCCATGGGAAGGGCTTTTTTCCATTCTGTTTGGGTCCGTGGGGCAAAAGCCACAACGTTTCCATCAGAACTGGCGTTTTCAGACGTTCCGCTTTTAAGGATGGTATTCTTTAACGCTTGGGGCACGGTTTCATGCAGGGTGTCGTTAAAGGCAATCCGCGACAGAGCCGCGATTTCGCGCAAATGCTCAACGTATTTTGTCGCATTTTTGTCGCTGAGAAGCTTGTTTTCAACCAGACGGGCGGTGGCGGCATCAAGCTCGCCATCTACGTAGGCAATCAGAGTGCTTTCATCAAGGGTAATCATGTCGTGGCACCTCTTTCTAAGGGAGAAACTTTATCTGAGTTGGTGATATCTGCATCACCGTCTTGTTCTTGTAAGATACGCGCTAACGCGGTGCGGGCCCGGACCAGACGACTGGTCAGTGTACCCATCGGAATTTCAAGGACTTCGGACGCTTCCTTATAAGAAAGGCCTTCCACAGAAACCAACATCACAACGGCGCGTTGATCTTCGGGCAACATATATATGGCCCGGCGAACCGCATCCAAAGTCATGCTGGCTTCAAGGGCACGTTCACCGTCAAAAGACTGTGCTTCTTGATTTCCAACAACTTCTAAATAGCTGTCGCGTCTTTGTTGACTGCGAATCTGGTCGATGTTGGTGGTCTGAATGATGCGAAACATCCAACTGTCTAACCGCGTACCGGGTTCCCATTGGTCAATGCGCGCAATCGCTTTTTCACAAGCCGACTGAACCAAATCGTCGGCTGTTGCAGAATTACGCGTAAGCCCCAATGCAAAACGCCGCAAACGGGGTAATATGGTAATCAGCTCTTGTTGTGTCCGTACGTCCAAGGTCAAATCCTCGTTGTTCACAAAATCACGGTTTTACTCATTATATATAAGGGATCAAGTTTATGTCCCAAAAAAATAGTCTTTCCGTGCCTTCTGTAGGGATAACGCTGAAGACGCATGTTTGATCCCTCAATATATAAATAAATTATTTTTTCATTTTTAGGGATGAAAAATCGATCCCCAATCGTTGTCTCCCCAAGAACACACAAATCGTTCGCCCAAAATTATGTTCGAAAGGCATATATAATGACTGATTTCAATTTAAAAAATATCGAAAATTCTTTTGAAAACAATGTGCTAATCATTAATGAGCGCACCGTGTCTCAGAACGTTAAGACCTCTGTAAAGGCCATGCTGATGAAACTTAGCGTTGGCGCTTTGGCCTTGGCTTTTGCTTTGGCACCGCTTCACACCACCATGGACGGCTTTTCTTTTGGTCCTGCACAAGCTTTTGCTGATGGTGACGGCGATGGCGGTGGCGACGGTGACGGTGGCGACAGTGATGGCGGCGATGATGGCGGCGACGATGGCGATGATGGCGGCGACGATGGCGATGATGGCGGCGATGATGGCGACGGCGGTGACGATGGCGGCGACGATGGCGACGGCGGCGATGATGGCGGCGATGATGATGGCGGCGATGACGTTGATTCTGGCGAAGATGACGGCGGCGAAGACGATGGCGGCGATGACGACGGCGGCGATGACGGCAACGATGGCAATGACGGCAACGATGGCGGAAACGCTGGAAACGCCGGAAACGCCGGAAACGCTGGTGCTGCCGCAGGCGCTACAGGCGCTGCAGGTGGTGCAACAGGCGCTGCTGGTGGCACAACGGGCGGTGCACCCGCTGGTAATATTGGTGGCTTGAGCGCCGTTGGTGCTGCGGCCGAAGCTGGCCTTGTTGGCAACTGGGGCGGCGGCGGCGGCGCAACAGGCGGAGCTGCAACAGGCGGAGCTGCAACAGGTGGAGCCGCAACAGGTGGAGCCGCAACAGGCGGAGCCGCAACAGGCGGAGCTGCAACAGGCGGAGCTGCAACAGGTGGAGCCGCAACAGGCGGAGCTGCAACAGGCGGAGCTGCAACAGGCGGAGCCGCAACAGGTGGAGCCGCAACAGGTGGAGCCGCAACAGGCGCGGGCCTTCTTTAACACCCGCACCGAACACCTTCCAAATGACGACGTTGAAAACCCCGGACTCAAAATGTCCGGGGTTTTCTTTTTTCAGGTGGGTATAAGTTGATCTCTGACAGGGCCGAGACTAAACTTAAACAATTCATCCAACCCTTTCATATTCCGTGGAGAAACAAGACCGTGTTCAAAAAGACGCTTATTGGCTTTGGGGTTCTTTTGGTGCTGGTTTTTGGCAGTGCGCTTATTGCCCCCAGCTTTATTGATTGGAATGCACGGCTTCCTGAAATCGCGGCAGAGGTAAAAAAAGCCACCGGACGTGATCTGAGCATTGATGGAAAATTAGAAGTCCATATCTTGCCGGCCCCCATGATCACCGCGCGCGGCGTGAAATTGGGCAATATGGCTGGCGGCACGGTGCCTTATATGGTGACTTTGGACGCCGTTGAAGTCCGTGTGGCGTTGATGCCATTGTTATCTGGCGAGGTGCAAGTTGAACGCATCAGTCTGGTGAACCCCATCATTAACATTGAAAAAAACGCAGACGGGCGTTCAAATTTAGAGTTTCAATCCGAAACACCCGAAACAGGAATTGCTGAGCCCAAAAAACAAAATATTCAAAAATCATCAAAGGGGACAAGTTCTCCGTTGGGCATACGTCTTGATAATTTCGAAATCAAAAATGCAACGCTGATTTATATCAACGGAGCTGCAGGAACAACCGAACGTGTCGATCATTTAGACGCGACCTTGCGGGCGGCGTCTTTGCAAGGCCCATTTGAAGCAAAAGGCGAAGCCCATGTGCGCGGCATACCATTGTCGTTTGATTTATCCTTGGGCCAAATCATCTCTAATCGCACGGTGCCGATGGATGCCAATATTAAAGCTGGCGGTGCTTCCGTGCAGTTGTCGGGGGCTTTGTTTGGGCTTGAAACTGAACCTCATTTTAAAGGCAAAGCCAAAGTCGAAGGCGAAAATTTGGCTGAATTGTTAAAAGCGATTGGCGGATCAGTCCCTTCCTCGCCCGTTCTGGCGAAAAACTTTGCTTTGGACAGCACGGTCTATGCTTCGGCAAAAATGTTGGATCTGGCGGATATTGAAATCCAGTTTGCGGCGTCCAGAGCAACCGGAACCGCGGCTATAAATCTTTCTGAAAACATTCAATTTGATGTGAACCTGAACGTCAGCCATGTAGATGTGGACGCCTTGCTGGCTTCTAACGGCAAAGGCATGGGCTCAAGCTTTACGACGCGGGCTACGAATTCTGTGACCATGACGCCAAAGCCTCCGCAAAATGGCAAGGCTCACGCAAAAGACACAGGTTTTTCTTTTCCTGACGGCGTATCAGGAAACATCCAATTGGTCGTAGATTCTTTAACCCTTAAAGAGGGCTTGGTTCGCGATATGCGGTTGAATGCAGAATTGTCCGATGGTGAATTGACGGTAAGCCAGTTTCAATTGCAAGCTCCGGGTGTCACCGATTTGGCTCTGTTTGGATTCGTAAAACCCAAAGACGGTGTTCCTGAATTCGAAGGCGACCTGGAAATACTGACCAGCGATCCCCAAGGCTTATCCAGCTGGTTGGGGATTAAACTTCCCAAGGCTGTAAACACCCGCCTGAAACGCGTGTCGGTCGCCACCAAAGTTTATGGCAACACCGAACAGGTGATGTTGAGCAACCTGAAAATCACCGGGGATCGTTCGACGCTCACCGGCGGGGTCACGGTCGCATTACGGTCACGGCCTTCGTTTGGTGTAGATTTAAGTTTGGATACGCTGAATTTAGATACTTATTTAAATGGCAATGGTCATGCGGTCACCTCTTCAACGACGTCCTCATCTTCATCAGCACAGACAACTCAGACAACAGTGGCGGCGAAACCTGCCTTGGATGTTTTGCAAATCTGGACCGCGTTGAATGCCTTGAATGATTTTGATGCAAACATAAAATTTAAAGTTGGGTCTTTGACGGCGCAGGGTAAAAAGTTCACAAAACTGGCTGTCGATAGCACGTTGTTTTCTGGAAAATTGGACGTTCGCGATTTAAGCGTTGGCAATGCTTTGGGGGCCAATGGTAAAATTTCAGGATCGTTCAGCGGCTTTGGCGGTATCGTCGAAATGGCGGACGTAAAAATTTCGGGCAAAGTTAAAAAAGCCAGCGTATTTGCCGGAGCGTTGGGCCTAAAAGATGTGCCTAAAAATTTAGGCACGGTCAGTCTGAATTCAACCATCAACGGCTCTGTTTTAAAACCCCGCTTTCGCACAACAGTTAAGGCCTTGTCGGGGACCTATGCCTTGGAAGGCAGTTATTCACTGTTGCCCTTTGGCTTTGGCTATAACGGAACGTTCAGGGTTAACCATCCCAACGCCGATAAATTATTGTCGACGTTGAACATCGGTTACGCGCCCAAGGGACCGCTTGGGGCTGTGCACTTGCAAGGTAAATTGAAAAGCGATGGTCAAATCCATACGGTGACCGGATTAAACGGAGCCATTGGGGATCTGGATTTGTCGGGAGACGTAAGAATTAAAACCGGAAAATCCAAACCCAACATCGTGGCGGATTTAAAAACCGGATTGATTAAGGTCGATACGTTTGCGCCACGCACGAGCCCTAAGGCGAAAAAGACCGCCGCCCTTCCCAAAAACCCATTGTTGGTGATGGCCGCTTATTCAGATACGCAACCCCAACGCCTAGCCAAATCCTCGCTTGCGGATAAACGCTGGTCCAACGAACGTTTTGATTTGAGCGTGTTGCATCAACTGAACGGCGACGTGACGTTGTTGGCCGATGGCATTCAGTTCGGCGAATACCTGCTGGAAAACGCCGATATTCATGCCAACATCAAAGACGGCGTGCTTAACGCGGACCGCGTCAAAGGTCATTTGTTTGGTGGTCCCGTGAACGGCAGTGCCCAAGTGCGCGCCGATGGAAACCCCACATTAACCACAAACATAAAGCTCAGCGCCCTGGATGTCGGCCGCGCGACCAAGGCCGTGACGGGCACGGATATGGCCGGGGGCAAACTGGCCTTGAACATTGATTTTGAGGCCTTGGGCTTTAGCCCCGCCGAAATGATCCGTTCGCTGGGCGGCAGCGGCGGTTTAGACATTGTCGGCTTAGACGTTAAAAAAAGCGGATCGGGTAGTGCTTTGTCCGGCGTCATTGGTCTGGTTGCGGCGATGAATAAAATGTCGCTTTCTTCAACCAAGGGACCTGAAAAGGGGCTTGCTGATATTGGTCTCAGCTTTAATATTTCCGATGGCATCGCTTCGGTCAAAGACTTTGCTTTGAAATCAGGCTTGGGAAATGGTCAGGGTGCGGGCACTGTTGATCTGGCCAATTGGACCGTCGATTTTGCGGGCAAGATGAAAATGGAAGCAAACTTAATCACCGCCCTGTTATCCAAAGGCCGCATCAGCATTCAAGAAATTCCGTTCTCGYTMAGYGGMGCCTTGGACAARCCCAAKGTGAATTTCATGTCGGGWTTGNCTGNGCGGTGSGGGGGSRKCAAYAYCYCAAAACRCGGCWSSYGYKTCGSCKTTGCAAMARYTGYTGGGCAAAGCTTTRCCGGGTTTGCTTCCGTCTCAGCCGAAAACTCAACCAGCTCCAACCCCGGCACTTCAGGATGGCACCTTGGCGCCGCCACCGTCTCAACGACAGGCACCAGCTCCGGCTCCTTCGGGAAAACTAACACCCGAAGAAATGATCCGCCAATTGATGCAGGGCCTTTAAGTTTTTGTAACTTGGTTCAGTACAAATACCCGCAACGCCGACGACAGGTTGGTGGTGCGGGCGTGGTCAATTTGTGTGACCAGTTTGTTCAGCGATACACCGCGTATTTTAGCAATGGATTTCAGCTGATTCCAAAATGCATCTTCCATGGAAATTGACGTTTGATGTCCGTCTAACAGAACAGAATGTTTGCGCATGGCAAAGCTGGGGTCCGTAAAATCATCCATCATCACATCACCTATTACATTACATTTTCATAAATCATGAGCACAGCCACGGTGATCATCAAGACCCCCGTTGAATGCGTGATCAGTTTATACGTCCGTTCATTTTTTAACCAGCGCCGCACGGCTTCGGCGGCAWRSRCSRMRSGNRMKTKGCCAGNWTRSCRTYSATGANNAWCANSCWGNWCGAKAACGTGATCAACTGAACCGTGACATCATCACGCGACGTATCGACAAAGTTCGGAAACAACGCCAAAAACAGCAAGATCACTTTGGGGTTCAATAAATTGCAAACCACCGCATCGCGAAAAGCTTTGGCGTTTGACACCGCTGGTTTTCCCGTGGCCCCAACGTGTAATAAACCGTGTTCGCGAAAACCTTGAATACCAATCCAACCGATGTACGCGGCCCCGACCAAGGCGACAATTTTAAACAGCATCGGGTCCGATGCCACCAAAGCCGAAATGCCAAAGATCGCCAAAAGCGTATGACCGACCAGCCCAAATTGCACGCCGATGACCGTTGAAATGCCAACGTTTCGCCCGGAACTTAACGCATAGCGCAAGATCAACAAGGTGTCGGGCCCCGGCGTCAAAACAATCGCGGACGCCGTCACCAAAAAGGCTAAGTATGTGGCAAGGTCAATTGGAAATTCCATGAATCTGGCTCGCAAAAATGAGTTAAGCCAGAGGCTAACGCGCGCGGACAAAGGTGTCTATAGAATCCATGGCTTCGGCCCAATTTTGTGGTTCCGTGCGGCCCGATTTTACGCGCGGCTTAAAACCGTGATCACCGTCGTCTAACCATGTCAGGTTAACGGTGTCGGGCAGGGGCAGTTTGGTGACATGTTCAAACCCGCCAAAGGTATCGCGCGTACCTTGCAAAATTAAGGTTGGCGTTTGAATGTCTAATAAATGTTCCAAGCGACCGGGAGCCTTTTCAGGCTTGCCCGGAGGATAAAACGGATAGCCCAAACATAAAATTCCGGATACGGGTTGGTTTTCGTCTTCCAACGTGCGACCGATCATCGATGCAATGCGCCCACCCATGGATTTGCCGCCAATGAAAAGATTGTCGCGTCCAAAATGGTCAATCACGGCCCGCCACGTGTCCAATAAAATAGGCGCGCGGTTCGGTGGTCGCTTTTTACCATCCACCCGGCGTTGAGCCATATAGGGAAATTCAAAACGAACACAGCGAAGCCCGCGTTCGGCCAAACCCTCAGCAAATGCCACCATATAAGCACTGTCCATAGGCGCCCCGGCCCCATGGGCCAGCACCACGGTAAACGGAGCATCATCGGGCCCGTCGATTAGGAGTTCAGGAAGCTCAGTCACAACTTAAGCCTTAAACTCAGCAAAAAAATCGTTGCCTTTGTCGTCGACAATAATGAAGGCGGGGAAGTTTTTGATTTCTATTTTCCAGATGGCTTCCATGCCCAGTTCTTTGTATGCGACACATTCCATATGGGTGATGGAATGTTCGGTCAGTTGGGCGGCGGCTCCGCCGATGGAGCCTAGGTAAAAGCCACCGTGTTTTTTGCACGCGTCTGTGACGGCTTGGGACCGATTGCCTTTGGCGAGCATAATCATGGACCCGCCCGCGGCCTGGAACTGATCGACGTATCCATCCATGCGCCCGGCGGTGGTGGGGCCAAACGATCCGGCGGCGTAGCCTTTGGGTGTTTTGGCTGGTCCCGCGTAATAAACCGGGTGATTTTTGAAATAATCGGGAAGCGGTTCACCCGCGTCCAAGCGTTCTTTTAATTTTGCATGGGCCAAATCACGCGCCACAATTAAGGTGCCAGACAAGTTTAAACGGGTTTTCACCGGATAGCCGGACAGTTGTTTGCGGATCTCATCCATGGGCTGGGAAATATCAATTTCAACCACTTCGCCCGATAACGAGCTTTCGTCGATGTTGGGCATATGGCGGGCCGGATCGGTTTCCAAACGTTCGATGAAAATGCCGTCCGTGGTGATTTTGGCTTTGACTTGACGGTCGGCTGAACAGGATACGCCAACGCCAACTGGGCAAGACGCGCCGTGGCGAGGCAGGCGGATGACCCGCACATCGTGGCAGAAATATTTACCGCCGAACTGAGCCCCAATGCCAAAGTTCTGGGTCATTTCTAAAATTTGCGCTTCCATTTCCACATCCCGAAATGCATGGGCAGATTTATCGCCAAAAGTCGGCAGGTTATCTAAATCATGGGTCGAGGCCATCTTGACGGTTTTCAAATTCATTTCGGCCGTCAAACCGCCGATGACAATCGCCAAGTGATACGGTGGGCAAGCGGCAGTGCCAAGATTAATCAGTTCTTCGCGCAAAAACGCTTCCATGGATTTTGGATTTAACAGGGCTGCTGTTTTTTGAAACAAAAAGGTCTTGTTTGCGGACCCGCCCCCCTTGGCGATGAACAGGAATTTATAAGCATTTCCAGCCACGGCGGCGATGTCGATTTGGGCGGGTAAATTCGTGCCGGTGTCGATTTCTTCAAACATGCTGAGCGGCGCCAATTGGCTGCTGCGCAGATTGTTGTCGCGGTAAGCTTCTAATACGCCTTGGCTGATGGCCTGGGCATCCGTGCCGCCGGTCCAAACGTTTTCGCCTTTTTTGGCGGAAATAATCGCCGTGCCGGTATCTTGGCACATGGGCAAAACGCCGCCCGCCGCGATGTTGGCATTTTTCAGCAATTCCATGGCGACAAAACGATCGTTGGGGGAAGCTTCTGAATCATCCAAAATCTTGGCGACCTGAGCCAGATGTGCGGGCCGCAGCAGGTGGGCGATGTCGCGAAAGGCTCGATTGGTCAAAGCCGTCAAACCAGCCGGGTCGATTTCCAAAATGGTACGGCCCTGAACGTCGTGGGTGGTCACCCAATCGCCGTCCATGCGTTCATATTCGGTGGTGTCGGTGCTTAAAGGGAACATGTCCCCGGTGGTGGGATTTGTCATGATCGGGTGCCTTTAAGAAGGGGAGGATTACTTTTTGCGAAAAGCGTCAAGGGCGATGACCTCGCCGGTCTTTTTGTCCCCGTCTTCGTTCTCGCTTTTATTGGCGACCGTATCGGCGTCGGGCAGGGGGATTTGAAATGTTTCCAATTCGGCTTCGGAAAAATCGGTGATGTCCATGATTTCACCATCAAGTTCATCTTCGTCGTCCACGGACATCATTTTTAACTGCAGAGCAAAATTGACCGATGGGTCGGCAAAGGAAATGACCGATGTATACGGAATAACCAGATTTTCTTTTTTGCCGCCAAAACTTAACGATACGGAAAAGAAGTCGTCTTCGACGGTGAGGTCGTCAAATTGATGTTGCAAGACGATGGTCATTTCAATGGGATGTTGAGCGCGAATGTGGCCGGGAATATCGACGCCATTATCTTGGGTCGTGAACGATACATAAAAATGATGATCCCCGGACAAGCCGTGATCAACCACATGTGTCAGGGCCTTTTTAATGACACTGCGCAGGGCTTCTTCAACCCAGATATCATACCGGATTGTGTCGCTGCTGGTATCTTGGGTCGTATCGTCAGTCATAAAAAAGCCTTAGATCAAGTGCGGCCTTGGACCCATTCCAAGGTTACAAATTAAGTGGGGGCTTCTGTTGCTAGGTGCCCCCGGACCCCGTGGTTGCTTAGCGATTAAGCGGCAACCGCAAATGCTTCATTGTTATCGTTTGCAT
>NVTL01000057.1 GCA_002401565.1 Rhodospirillaceae bacterium | reverse complement strand
GCCGAAGCCTGAGCAAAAAGAAAAGCCCAAGCCGAAACCTCCACCACCGCCACCACCACCACCACCTGAGCCCGATCCGGTCGAAGACGTGCCGGAAATTGTCGAGCCTGAGCCCAAGCCGCTTGAACCCAAGCCCGAGCCCGAGCCTGTGCCTGAGCCAGAACCAAAACCTGAGCCCAAGCCAGAGCCTAAAAAGGTCGAGGCTAAAAAACAAACGCCGGCCCCTTTGCCGCCGCGCAAGCCTGATTTCAAGGCCAAAAAGGCCAAAGAAAAGCCCGTGGACGCGTTTGAATCGGTCTTAAAAACCTTGGAAGAATTTAAAAAGACGCCTCCACCACCCGTCGAGCCTGATCCCGAGTTGGATTTTGCGAAAATGATGGAAAGTGCTTTAGATAAGCCAAACCAGCGCAATGATTTGGGCGAGAAAATGACCATTTCGGAAATTGATTTGGTGCGTCAGCAAATTCGCAAATGTTGGCACTTGCCAGCCGGGGCAAAGGATGCGCATAAAATGCGCATATCTATTCAGATTGCCATGAACCCCGATGGCCGCGTGCGCAAGGCGCGTATTTTGGACCAAGGGCAAATGTCGGCCAACCCGTTTTATCGGGCGATGGCGGAAAGTGCTTACCGCGCGGTGATGAATCCACGTTGCCAGCCGTTTAAATTGCCACCGGAAAAATATGATCGGTGGAAAAATATGATGCTTAATTTCGATCCTAAGGAAATGTTTGGCCTATGACCTATCGTTTTTTGACCTCTTTTGTTTCTCTGTTGATTTCGGCTGTTTGGACACTGAATGTCGCCCATGCCGAATTGACCATCGACATTACTCAAGGCGTGGTGGAACCCATGCCGTTGGCGGTGGCTGATCTTTATGGCAAAGGACAGATGGAAAAAAGCTTTGGCGCAAAAATCGCCGAAGTTGTCGCCAACGATTTGGAACGGTCCGGATTGTTTACGCCGATTGATAAAGAAGCCTTTATCCAAGACGGCGAAAGCCTGAACGTGCTGCCGCGCTTTGGCGATTGGCGCATTATTAATGCTCAGGCGTTGGTGCAGGGCCGGGTGGAAATGACCGTAGATGGCCGCATGCGCGTTGAATTTCGCTTGTGGGATGTGTTGATTGAAAAGCAAATGGTGGGCCGGGCTTATTTTTCGGTGCCCAGCAATTGGCGCCGTGTTGCGCACAAGATTTCTGACGAAATTTACAAACGCATCACCGGCGAAAGCGGTTATTTTGATTCCCGCATTGTTTATATTGCCGAATCAGGGCCAAAGATTAATCGCGTCAAACGTTTGGCCATTATGGATCAAGACGGCGAAAAACACAGTTTTTTGACCGATGGTGCGGATTTGGTTCTGACGCCCCGGTTTTCGCCAAACCAACAAGAAATCACGTATCTAAGCTATTACAAAGGCGTGCCACGGGTTTACATCTTTAACATCGAAAGCGGCCGCCAAGAGATTTTGGGCGAATTTCCGGGCATGACCTATGCGCCGCGTTTTTCMGCGGATGGCCGATCTGTGATTTTTGCCATGACCAAAAACGGCAACTCAGAACTTTACACCATGCACTTAGCGACTCGCAAAACGCGTAAATTGACCAATCATTCGGCGATTGATACTTCCCCCAGTTATGCTCCGGATGGAAAAAAGATTGTTTTCAACTCAGACCGTTCAGGAACCCAGCAACTTTATGTGATGAACAGTTCCGGCGGTGGCGTAAAGCGAATCAGTTTTAACAAAGGTCGTTACGCCACACCCGTTTGGTCACCGCGYGGCGATTGGATCGCCTTTACCCGCATGTATCAAAAGAAATTTTTCATCGGTGTGATGCGTCCGGATGGAACAGGTGAACGCTTGCTAACAAAAGGATTTTTGGTCGAATCGCCAACATGGGCCCCCAATGGACGGGTGTTGATGTTCTTTCGCCAAGACAAAAGCGATGCTTATGGACGGGGCGGACGCACACGTGTTTTCTCCATTGATTTTACGGGCCATAACGAACGCGAAGTGATTACACCACTGGATGCATCGGACCCTGCGTGGTCCCCCTTGCTTCCTTAAACGGAATGTCATATTGTCTAAATTCAAAAAACATAATAATTCCAGTGGTCAGACCGCTTTTTGGTGGATATAGTAGCCGCTGGAATTGTAGATAAGAACGAGGCTTYGGCTGAAAACAGTCAATTGTTGAGTTTATAACATCACGAAAGCCTAATGTATTAMGCATGCGGCAAGTGAACGGGAGATTTTTTATGCGTTTTAAAATTGTRAGCCTGATTGCCGCTGCRGGTTTTTTAGCTGCTTGTAGCACCACACCAMCAGCTGAAACWKCRRRYRCATCTGGCGATGGTGCMATGACCAGCCCWGCGGGYACYKCWGCRCCAGTRTCSATGGACATGTCCAGCCAAGAACAATTGGTTGGYATYGGTGATCGTGCMTWYTTTGGYTTTGACAAATAYGACCTGTCAGCMGCWGCMCGYACYGCGTTGAACAAACAAGCGGCTTGGATGAACACCAACCGTGGCGTTCGTGTYACCATCGAARGCCATGCCGACGAACGYGGYACACGCGAATATAACCTTGCRTTGGGTGAACGYCGYGCCAGCTCTGTTGCYGATTACCTGATGACATTGGGYGTWTCTTCTGACCGYATCAGCACCATTTCTTATGGTAAAGAACGTCCAGAAAATGCTGCATCTAACGAAGCAGCTTGGGCTGATAACCGTCGCGCTGTAACGGTTGCTCGCTAATTCATCAGAGTTTTCTCTGAATGTGCTTTTAAGGCGTCTGTTCTTTCCTTCTGGGAAAAGGGCAGGCGCCTTAGTGCATTTGATGCCCACCTCATGTCCGCCTCATGTCCGCCCTAATTTTGCCGAAATGGCGGGGCATGATGTTGCTGATTTTATAAAAACGATAAATGGATCTTTGAACTCATGACGGTTTTTAACATGCGCGTTTCTTTTTCACGTTTGGCTCTGATGGGGCTTTTTGTTCTGGCGCTTATGCCGGTACAGTCCATTTCCGTGCAGGCTCAATCTTCTGATACGCAGGCCCTCTTTGACCGCATTAATCGTTTAGAACGCGACATCCGCACCCTAAATCGCCAACTCGCCAACATGCCCAACGTTCCGGGTGTGGCGGGGCAAGCTCCAATGCCAACTCCAGACGGTTCTGTTGCGCCAAAAGCTAAATTTATCGAAAGCGAAAGCGGTGTGGCTCGGGTTATGGTTCGGGTCAGCGAACTTGAACAAGAAGTCCGCAACGCCACGGGCTTAGCCGAAAGCATGGCGCACAACATCGATTTGGCCAACGCTCGGTTGGATAAGTTGGTGATTGATTTAGATTATCGTTTGGCGCGTCTAGAAGGCAGAGCTTCGGGGTCCGTTCCAACAGCTGTGAATACGATGCCCGGAATGCCCGGCGTTGCATCGTCCCCCACCCGTGGCGGCATTTCAAGTGTTGAAGGCTCGGCCCTGCCAACGCAAGCCGCACCGGATTACAGCCGTCCAAAACCCGCCGGATCAACGGGTATTTTGGGCACAATGGACAAAACAAAGCTTGATAATATTATCGGAGATGGCGACAATAAAGCCACCGAAACTGCGGCGGTTGCCCCAACTGCACAAACTCTTGAGCCCGTTCCTGCGGCTCCCGTTACTCAGGACCCCGCCGTTGAAGCTGTGTCTATCCAAGATCAATACAAAGCCGCCTTTAACCTGACCCGTCAGGCCCGTTACCAAGAAGCCGAAATTGCCTTTAAAGCCTTCATCAAAGTGAACGGCGACGATCCTTTGGTGGGCAATGCCACGTATTGGTTGGGCGAAACTCATTATGTGCGCAAAAATTACATGCAAGCCGCTCAGGTTTTTTTTCAGGCCTATAAGGCGTTCCCCAAAGGGGCTAAAGCCCCAGATTCTTTGTTGAAACTGGGTATGTCCATGGCGGGTATGGAAAAGCCTGTCGAGGCGTGCACCACCTTTGGCAAGCTTCAAAAAGAATTTGGTGAAAATCTGAAATCAAACATCAAACGGGCTTTGGACAAAGAAACCCTGCGTTTGCAGTGTAAATAACTTCATGCCTCATACAAACCCAATTGGGGAGGCCGAATTTTCTACTTTAATGACGTCGTGCGAAGACTTCGCGAAAGCCTCGCACATCGCCGTCGCCGTATCGGGCGGCGCGGATTCCTTATGTCTTGCGATTTTGCTGCAGGCCTGGGGGACGGAGCGGGGCGTTAAAGTCACAGCCCTAACCGTAGACCACGGCCTGCGCCAAGGTTCAGCAGATGAATCCGAACAGGTTAAATCCTGGCTGAATGCTTTAGGCCTGCACCATCACATTTTAACGTGGGTCCCAGACAAACAGAAAACCACGGCGGTTCAGGCCCGTGCCCGAACCGCCCGTTATGATTTGATGGGTGACTGGTGCAAAGCTCATGATGCTGAGGCTTTGTTTGTGGGTCATCACCAAGACGATCAGGCCGAAACGGTGCTGATGCGCTTGAAAAAACAAAGCACTTTATATGGTTTGGGGGCAATGGCTCCGGTGCGTGCCGTGCACGGCTTAAAACTGTGCAGGCCTTTGCTGGATGTGGGAAAATCTCGCCTGATCGCCACTTTAAAGGCCAAAGGTCAAGATTGGATCGAAGACCCGTCGAACCACAATACTGATTTTGAACGGGTCCGGGTGCGGGCTGTGTTGGCGGAACTGGCCAAACACGGCATTTCGGCATCCGGTTTGTCCAAGGCTGCGACAAGTGCACGCCGCGTTTGTGCTGTTTTGGATCAGGCGGCGGACCGTTTGATCGAAGACACGGTCGAGCCGGGGGAGACCTTAAAAATCACCCCTGCTTTTTTAAAGGCCCAGCCGAGAGTCTATGAACGTGCTCTTTCAAAACTGTTGATGAACGTTGGCGAAAACGTGTATCCGCCCAGTCCCGATAAACTGCGGCGTTTGGCGACATGGTTAGCAAGTGGAGCGCACGGGGCGAGAACTTTGGCGGGCGTTTTGGTGCGTGTGAAGGCTTCGGGAATTTACGTTTTGGTGGAATTACCACGTCAAAACTGTAAAAAACCTCATAAATAGGTCTATAATGTAAATAATCGTGTTTTTTTCGAGCCCAGCCCTTGCTCTTAGGCAGCAAAGGCCCTACATCCAGAGCTAACATATATAGTCCCCAGATTAAGGAAATAGCCTTGAATTTCAGCAAGAACATTGTGTTTTGGATCGTTATACTCTTTTTGCTTTTTGCATTGTTTAACGTGTTCCAAGGCCCGCAACAGCAAGGTATTCAGTCGAAACTTGCGTATTCCGAATTTATAACGGCCGTTGAAAATGGTGAAGTTCAAGATGTCACCATCAAAGGCACCAAAGCCGGATCGAATGTCTTTGGGCATTTGAGCGATGGACGTACGTTTACGACCTTTGCCCCAGAAGACCCGGCATTGGTCAGGACATTGACGGAAAATCAAGTTAGAATTCAGGCCGCACCGTCTGACGAGGGACAACCCACGTTGATGAGCTTCTTGATTTCCCTGTTCCCGTTCTTGTTGTTGATTGGTGTGTGGATTTTCTTCATGCGTCAAATGCAAGGCGGCGGTGCTGGCGGCAAAGCCATGGGCTTTGGTAAATCAAAAGCCAAGCTGTTGACCGAAAAACAAGGCCGCATCACGTTCGAAGACGTGGCGGGCATTGACGAAGCCAAGCAAGAGCTTGAAGAAATCGTCGAATTTCTGAAAAATCCCCAAAAATTCCAACGTCTGGGCGGAAAAATCCCCAAAGGTTGTCTTTTGGTGGGTCCTCCCGGTACGGGTAAAACCTTGTTGGCGCGCGCCATCGCGGGTGAAGCCAACGTGCCGTTCTTCACAATTTCCGGTTCTGATTTTGTTGAAATGTTTGTGGGTGTTGGTGCATCACGTGTGCGCGACATGTTCGAACAGGGCAAGAAAAATGCTCCGTGTATTATCTTCATCGACGAAATCGACGCTGTTGGTCGCCATCGTGGCGCCGGACTTGGCGGCGGTAATGATGAACGCGAACAAACGTTGAACCAGTTGCTGGTGGAAATGGATGGATTTGAATCCAACGAAGGCGTGATCTTGATCGCCGCCACCAACCGTCCTGACGTTTTGGATCCAGCTCTGTTGCGCCCCGGTCGTTTTGACCGTCAGGTGCAAGTGCCTAATCCTGATATTTTGGGTCGCGAAAAAATTCTTAAAGTTCACATGAAAAAAGTGCCTTTGGCGCCGGACGTTATTGCCCGCACCATTGCCCGCGGCACACCTGGATTTTCGGGTGCTGATCTTGCGAACTTGGTGAACGAAGCAGCTTTGTTGGCGGCCCGCACAGGTAAACGTGTGGTCACCATGTCTGATTTCGAATCTGCCAAAGATAAAGTCATGATGGGGGCGGAACGCCGTTCCATGGTCATGACCGAAGAAGAAAAGAAACTGACCGCGTACCACGAAGCCGGACACGCTTTGGTCGGTCTTCACATGCCAAAATCTGATCCGCTTCACAAAGTCACAATTATTCCCCGTGGACGCGCCTTGGGCGTGACCATGAGCTTGCCGGAACGCGATCAATATACGTTTTCCAAGATTCAGCTGGAATCCAAACTGGCGATGATGTTTGGTGGACGTGTGGCCGAAGAAATCATCTTTGGCAAAGAAAACATCACCACGGGTGCCGGAAACGACATTCAACAAGCCACAGCTATGGCACGCCGTATGATCACGGAATTTGGTTTTTCCGATAAGTTGGGACCCTTGCGGTACAACGCCAACGAAGAAGAAGTATTCTTGGGCCATTCCGTAACCCAGCAAACCAATATTTCAGAAGAAACAGCCAACCTGATTGACCAAGAAACCCGGCGTTTGATTGATGAAGCCGAAGGTCATGCCCGGCGTGTTTTGACCGATCACAAAAATCAGTTGGAAGATATCACTCAGGCCTTGTTGGAATACGAAACCTTGAATGGCCAGGAAGTCAGAGACATTATGGATGGCAAGGGTGTGAACCGCCCTGATCCCGACGATTTGTCGGATCAAGGGGGACCCAAAACATCCGTGCCAAGTTCTGGCAAGGGGTCGTCTAAGGACAAAGATGATGCGGGCATTGATGCCGATCCTCTTCCCGAAGCCTAAAATCAAAGACAACGTTTTAAAACCCCGCCTTCGCAAGAAGCGGGGTTTTATCTTGGAAAACTTATGAAAACATTTGCCGGCCTATCCTTAGATCGCCCCCGCATTATGGGCATCGTCAACGCCACCCCGGACAGTTTTTCCGATGGCGGCGAAGCCTTTGCGTTTGATGATGCCGTAAAACGCGGACTGCAAATGATTGAGGACGGCGCGGATATTATTGATGTGGGCGGTGAAAGCACCCGGCCCGGAGCAACACCCGTTGGTTTGGATGAAGAAATCCGCCGCACGGTTCCGGTGATTGAACGCTTGGTCAACGCCGGAGCGTTAGTTTCCATCGACACCCGTCATGCTTTGGTCATGAAAGCCGCCATCGATGCTGGGGCAAAGATCGTCAATGATGTTTCGGCTTTAACCGGCGCGGGGGCGGTGGATGTCGTCGCTAAATCGGATGCAGACGTTGTCTTGATGCACATGCAAGGCCTGCCCAAAACCATGCAAGACGATCCGTCGTATAAGGACGCCCCCGCTCAAGTGCTCGCGTATTTGCAAGACCGTATCGGCGTGTGCGAAGCCGCCGGAATTCCACGCAACCGTATTGCCGTCGATCCGGGCATTGGTTTTGGTAAAACCGTGGACAACAATTTAGACATTTTAAGGCGCCTGAACGATTATGACGAATTGGGTATGCTGGTGTTATTAGGCGTATCGCGCAAAAGCTTTATCGGGGCGATTGCTGATGAGCCGGACGCTCAAAAACGGTTGGCGGGATCAATTGCCGCAGCGTTGTTTGCGGTTGAGCAGGGGGTCAGTATCTTGCGTGTGCACGACGTGCCCCAAACCCGGCAGGCTTTAAACATTTGGTCAGCGTTAACCGACGCTCATGCCTAAAACTCGGCTGATATAGGTGAGGGATTTTCCCGATTCTTCCTGCCACCCATTAAAAGCCTGTTGCACTTGTTTCATGGATTTTTGTGAGGTTGGGTTTTTGTCGATGATGTCTTCGGCCACCAACCGCGCCACAACATCACGCGCCAAAATGAAACTGTCGACGCCCATAGACCGCAGTAAATATTGTCCGGTGTTTCCACCCAATCGAGAACCGCGTTTTTTAAGCAACAACAATAAACCGACGTAATCGGACGATGGCCAGTCGCGAAACGCTTGATCTGCACTGCCAAACTCATGGGCTAAGTCCGTGATAAACACCGCATTTTGCTGAACAGAACGAATTTTGGTGCCGTGGCGCACGATGCGTTTGTCGCTGACCAATCGTGCGAAGTCGTCTTCGTGCAACATGCTACAAAAGCCAACATCAAAACCTTCAAAGACTTTTTCAAACCCCGGCCACATGTGATCAACGACTTTCCATGTGAAACCAGCTTTGAAAATATATTCAGCCATGCGCGACAGCCAGCGGTCATCGGCTTGTTCTGGACGGATTGAGCTTTCGGCCAACAGGGCTTCCAACTTATCCACGCCGCCTTTGCGTTCGGCTGAAATTTCATAGATTTCTTCAAAGCTTCGCATGATGATGTCCTTAGATCAGCGCCAGAATATGGGCCAGCGACGTGTTTTGCCCACATTGTTGGTGATCAGGGCAATGCCCACCAAAAGCACAGCGCCAAACCCAACCGGATAAACAACATACAAAAAACCCAAATCATGGATCGCGGGTGAAGAAATAACAGCGATCAAGGCTGTGGCCCCGCCGGGCGGATGAACGCTGCGACTGGCTTGCATGGCGGCAATAGCCAACGATACAGCAAGGGCGGCGGACAGCCAATTGGCCTCGCCAACCATTTGAAAAACCGCCACGCCAATCGCCGCAGAAATCAAATGACCAAACACCACGTTATAAGGTTGGGCCAAGGGGCTGTACGGCACGCCATAGACCAACACGGCGGTGGCGCCAAAGGTGCCGATCATCAGGGCTAAGTCTGCATCGCCTAAAATCAATTGAAGGCTCAAAGCAAGGCCGGAAATACCCAGAAACCCGCCGACAAAACTGCGCAGAATGTCAGAGGCCGGTGGGCGCGATTGGTGCGTGTGGAGTTGGGGTGTTTGTTCGGTCATG
The DNA here is from genome assembly GCA_002401565.1 of Rhodospirillaceae bacterium. GTDB lineage: Bacteria > Pseudomonadota > Alphaproteobacteria > Rhodospirillales > Magnetovibrionaceae > JANLGW01. The sequence goes on along the minus strand of NVTL01000057.1, from coordinate 11,799 downwards.
TCTCATTTTGCCTATTTAGAGGCTTTGTGCAAGTTGATTGCTCTGAAACGCACCGTAACGCAGCGTAACGAAAATTTACCCCACCTTAAGGCAGATTGATTTACAAGAGAGGTAAGTTTTTTAAATTTAGGATCCGGTATCCATGACACGTACACTTTTTGGCACAGATGGCATTCGCGGCAAAACGAATGTGCACCCCATGACTTCGATGACCACCATGTTGGTGGGCCAAGCCGCCGCTTTGCATTTTAAGCGCGGATCGCACCGCCATAGGGTGGTGATTGGCAARGACACGCGATTGTCGGGCTATATGTTGGAAAATGCTTTAACGGCTGGTTTTTTGTCGTGCGGCATGGATGTTATTTTGGTTGGACCTGTGCCCACGCCCGGTGTGGCCATGTTGACGACGTCGTTGCGGGCTGATTTTGGCGTGATGATTTCGGCGTCTCATAATCCGTACGAAGACAATGGCATCAAATTTTTTGGCCCCGACGGGTTTAAGCTGTCTGATGCTGTGGAAACGGAAATCGAAGCCCGCATGAAAACCGACATGGCCCCGCAATTGGCAGAATCTGCCGATTTAGGGCGCGCCAAACGTTTGGATGATGCCATTGGTCGGTATACCGAATTTGTCAAAAGAACCTTTCCCAAAGGTCTGACGTTGGATGGCCTGAAAATTGTGATCGATTGTGCTCATGGTGCGGCTTATAAAGTTGCCCCCGAAGTATTGTGGGAATTGGGCGCGGAAATTATCACCATCGGTGTTCAACCAGATGGTAAAAATATCAATGACGGATGCGGGTCCACGGCGACAGAGGCCATGCAACAAGCCGTGCTTGAACATGGAGCCGATATCGGAATTGCCTTGGACGGCGATGCCGACCGGGTTTTGATTTCCGATGAAAAAGGCCAGCTGATTGATGGCGATCAATTGATGGGCATGATTGCGGTGGACCGCCACCGTCAAGGTTTGCTGACCGGCGGAGCCGTGGTCGCGACCGTGATGTCAAATTTAGGATTAGAGAAATTTTTAGAGGGCGAAGGCCTCGGCCTTACCCGGACCCAAGTGGGCGACCGTTATGTGGTCAATGAAATGCGCAAATCCGGCTGCAACGTTGGTGGCGAGCAATCGGGGCACATCGTGCTCAGCGATTATTCCACCACGGGCGATGGCTTGGTCGCGGCTTTACAGGTCTTGGCCGTGTTGGCCGAAAGCGACCAAGCTGCTTCGGCAATTTGTCGTCAGTTCGATCCGTTCCCGCAGCTTTTGCAAAACGTGCGTTTTTCAGGCGTTTCACCGATGGAATCCGAAGACGTGAAAAAAGCCATTACGGCTGCCGAACAACGCCTGGAAGGCAAAGGTCGTTTGCTGATCAGAAAATCAGGAACCGAACCCCTGATCCGGGTCATGGCCGAAGCCGAAGACGACGCTTTGGTCAAAGACGTGGTTGGCCAATTGGCTGACCTGATTGAACAGGTCGCTCAAAAATCATGAACGGGCGCGTGCTCATCATTGCCGGATCGGACAGCGGCGGCGGTGCGGGCATTCAGGCCGATTTAAAAACCGTCACGGCGTTGAATGGTTTTGCCATGACGGCGTTGACGGCGTTGACGGCTCAAAATACATTGGGTGTTCACGCCATTCATGACGTTCCCGAAGATTTCATCACCCAACAAATCGAAGTCGTGCTTGCTGATTTGGGCGCCGATGCCATTAAAATCGGCATGTTGCACCGTGCCAGTGTTATTCATGCGGTGGCCGATGTGTTGCAACGTTTGGCTCCGGACACGCCTTTGGTTCTGGACCCGGTGATGATGGCCAAAGGCGGTCATGCTTTGTTAGAGCCAGACGCTATGACGGCGATGAAAGAACGCTTAATTCCGATGGCCGCGTTGGTCACGCCCAACGTTCCCGAAGCCGAAGCCTTAACGGGCCTGAAAATTTCCAGCGTTGAAGATTTTCCAAAAGTGGCCAAAGCCATCGGTGCAAAGGCCGTCTTGGTTAAAGGCGGTCACATGGACGGCGATGTTTTGACCGATGTTTTGTGGCAAGCGGGGGACGTGCAAAGATTCGAAGGCCCGCGCATTGATACACCCCATACCCACGGCACGGGCTGCACATTAGCGTCCGCAATTGCCTGTGGTTTGGCCCAAGGTTTAGACATGGCGGCGGCGGTTGAACGTGGCCGGGCTTATGTGTTGCAAGCCATTAAAACCGCGCCCGGTTATGGACAGGGCCACGGTCCGCTCAATCACGCCCACACCTTTTCTAAATAACCATATTTTCCATGCGCGCAAAACCCGTGACGGGTTGTTCGGTCAGGACTTTGTGAATGCGGTCCAGCCCGACTTTCAGGCGTTCGCGTGTTGGCGTGCTGCCCAGACACAATCGCAACGACCGTGGCACATCGGCCTGTGCCGTGATGAACGATTCCGGTCCCGCCAAAATGACGCCCTGATCACGAAGATTACGCAGGGTATCGTCGGCATGATGACCATCGGGCAAGTCCAGCCACATGTGCAGGCATTCGGGCTGGCTTTGAAACGAAAAGCCTTTGAAAATTTCTGCGGCAAGAGCATTTCTGGCGATGCATTCGTCTTGGTGCCAGTCGATAATGTGCTGCGCCAATCCTGAATCAATCCACTGGCTGGCGATTTCCCCCATCAGCGGCGGAATCATCCAGCCTGTAATTTGCACGGCCTGAGTGACCGCACTGAACAGGGTTTTGGGCACTTTCATGCACCCCACGCGCAGCCCCGGTGCGATGCTTTTGGCAAAGCCGTTGGTGTAAATAGTGTTGTCGGGAATCAATTGAGCCAAGGGTGGGTTTCTGTTTTTCGGCTGAAACCCATAAACATCATCTTCCATAATAATCAGGTTATGACGCTTGGCGATGGCGGCAATGGCTTGCAGGCGTTCTTGGTTCATGGTCGCGGTGGTGGGGTTTTGCATGATGGGAATAATGTACACCACCCGTGCCCCGGTTTCGCGCACGGCGGCTTCTAAATCATCGGGCCGCATACCATATTCATCCATCATCACCGGGCGCATGCGCACACCCAAATGCGACGCCAATGACGTCATGCCGGGATATGTCAGATTTTCGGTCAGCAAAACATCGCCCGCATTTAACAAGGCCAAAGCACACGCCGCCATGGCGTGCTGCGCGCCGCTGGTCAAAATAATGTCGTCGCCTTCGCACTCTAAACCAATTGTATTTAACAACCGCGCCATGGCTTTGCGGTGATGCAGCATGCCGGGGGCGGGATTGTATTGGGTGAGTATCGACAGGTCATTGCGCCCCGACAATTGCCTTAAGGTTCCGGCCAACGCTTCGGTTTCCGGTCCCGGTGGCGGACGGTTCATAGACAGATCAATATTACCATCACGGGGCTGTTCCAAAGTCGGACGATTGTCGCTGCGATGAAGCGGTTCATGGCTGGTGATGTTTGATACAGGGGAAAACACTTGGGCTTGGCGCGCGATGTCTAACACATAGGTGCCACTGCCCACGCGGGCGTCGGCAACACGGCGGCGGTGCAATTCCGCATAGGCACGGGTGACGGTGCCAACCGTGACCCCCAAACGATAGGCCAAGTCCCGGTGGGTGGGCAGTTTAACGCCGGCAGCCAGGTGGCCGTCATGAATGTCATCGGTGATGGCATCCGCAATGATCTTATATTTGGGGCCTGTGCGGTCTTTGGTGTTGGGTGTGTATATTGTCATGGTGACAATATTCGCATTGACCCCCTATTGTGTCAAGTGTAGCCTTCAATTGTACCTAATTAGAGACAGGAGAGTCCGATGAATACGCACAAATGTATCGATACAATTGATAAGCCCGGCTTGTCTGTTGATTTGTCCCTCACATGGCAGGGTTGGGTTTTGGATGGCAAAAACTTGGTTCGGGCAGAGATTGTTCGCGCATTTCCAACATTTGTGTTGTGGCGTCATCGTTCGATCAGTCGTCACCAATTGTCTTGCTTGGACGACAGTCTGTTGAATGACATTGGCCTGACCCGCGAACAAGCGCGCCAAGAATTTCGAAAACCGTTCTGGCAAGCTTAAAATGGACGCCACCCTCTCCAAACCGGACCTGCTGAAGCCTTATTTGGCGGCTTCGTTGACCATCCTCATCTGGGGAGCAATGCCCACGGTCACGCAGATTGCGGTTTTGGATATGGATGCTTTGGCGGCGGGGGCTATGCGCACCTTGTTGGCCGGACTGTTTGTGGCTCCATTTATATTCCGGCCCAGCTTTCCAAGGCCCAAAGGCCGCCAGCAATGGCAGTCTTTGGCGGTGGTGGCGTTGTGTGGGTTTGTCGGCTTTACGTTGTTGTTCAGTGTCGGCAGTTCCCTGACGTCGCCCCTGCACAGCACCCTGATCAATTCCATGAACCCCTTTTTTACCGGGTTGTTCGGAGTCCTTGCGGTTCGGCTTATGCCGAATAAAAAATGGTTTTTGGGCATGGCGATTTCTTTTGCGGGCGTGGTGTATATCGTTGCATCCAAAGATGCGGCACAAGGTTCATCCAGCATGATGGGCGATATTTTATGTTTGCTGTCCGCACTGTTTGTGGGCCTTGGGTATGTCAGTGGCAGCCATTTAGCAAAACAGATCGGCACCCTGGCCGTGACGTTTTGGGCTGTCTTTGTCGCTTCCGTCTTGCAAATTCCCCTTATTTTGTACGTTTGGGATTTGCAAGACGTGATGGCGGTCAGCCTCAGCGGCTGGGCGGCCTTGGCGTATTTATCATTGGGCGCGACTTTGGTGGCTTATATTGCTTGGTATTGGGCGTTGGCGCATGGCGGCATCACCCGCATTGCGCCGATGCAGTTTTTAATGCCGGTTGTGGGCTTGCCGTTGGCTGTGCTTGTCTTTGGCGAAAGCCTGACCATAATGCTGGTCTGTTCGGCCTTTTTAATTGTTGCAGGCGTTTATTTTTCCAGAAAGGGATAGGCCCAGCCTAAGATTATTTAATGACCACTGAAAATAATTCCTCAGCATGGGTTCTGGCCATGCCCGCAACCTTTGTGTTGTTGTGGAGCACCGGGTTCATCGGCGCCAAGTTAGGCCTGCCGTACGCGGAACCCTTTACGTTTTTGTTTTTGCGTTTTGCGATCTTAACGGTCTTGCTGATTTTGATTGCCTTGGCCTTTCGCGCGCCTTGGCCTAAAACTTGGGCCGAAATGACCACCTTAAGTGTGGTCGGGTTGTTGGTGCACGGGGCTTATTTGGGCGGCGTATTTGCCGCCATTTCCGTGGGCGTGCCAGCGGGCATTACGGCGGTCATTGTCGGCTTGCAGCCTTTGTTGACGGCTTTGGGCGCCGGATTGTTTTTGGATGAAACCATCACAAAACGTCAATGGCTGGGTTTTGCCTTGGGGCTGGTCGGCGTCCTTTTGGTGTTGGGCGACAAACTGAGCTTAGACATGGAAAATATTTACGGCATTATGTATGCGGTGATCGCCTTGTTGGGCATTACGGTGGGCACGCTTTATCAAAAAAGCCATGGACACGCGATGGATCTCAGATCCGGCTCAGCCATACAATTTGCCGTGGCCGCGATTCCCATGGGCCTATTGGCGTGGTTTTTCGAATCGCGTGACGTGCACTGGACGGGTGAATTCGTTTTCGCCCTTGGCTGGTTGGTTATTGTTTTGTCGTTGGGGGCCATGACCTTATTATTTTTACTGATCCGCAGCGGCGGGGCGGCTAAGATTGCGAGCTTGTTTTATTTGGTGCCGCCCGTGACCGCCATTTTTGCGTGGGCCTTGTTCGGAGAATCCCTGGGCCTGATGGCGTTGGGCGGAATGGGCATTGTGGTCATCGGTGTGGCGCTGGTCACCAAAGGCTAATTTTTTTAAGGATGTAAATTATGGACGACGGAATGCTGAACGCGACGATTGCCGAATTGGATGCGTCGCGCGCGATTGTTTATCGGCATATGAACGCAACGCCGACCTATAACTGGCCGTTATTGTGCCAACGCACGGGTTGCGATGTTTGGGTGAAACACGAAAACCATACCCCCGTCGGAGCGTTTAAGGTCCGTGGCGGCTTGGTTTATTTGTCGGGTCTCAAAGCCACCCAGCCCGATTTAAAGGGCGTGATTTCCGCAACGCGGGGTAACCACGGTCAAAGCTTGGCCTTTGCCGCAAAAAAGCTTGGGCTTCAAGCCGTCATCATCGTGCCAAAGGGCAACTGTCCCGATAAGAATGCCGCGATCAAAGCCTTAGGCGCGGAACTGATTGTTCACGGCGAAGACTTTCAAGAAGCCTTGGAATACACCCAAGGTCTCGCCAAGGAACGAAACCTGTTCATGATTGGCCCGTTTGAAAAGCCCTTGATGCGCGGCGTTGGCACCTATGCCTTGGAACTGTTTGAACAGGTTGGCAAGTTAGACGCCGTGTACGTGCCCATCGGCATGGGGTCGGGCATTTGTGGATTGATTAAGGTCCGCGATGCCTTGAATTTAAAAACCGAAATCATCGGCGTGGTCTCTGAACATGCGCCGGCCTATGCCTTGTCCTTTGAAAAAGGTGAAATTGTCGAAACCGCAACGGCGAATACCTTGGCCGATGGCGTGGCGTGCCGGGTGCCAAGTCCAGAAGCGTTCGAAATCATCAAAGACGGTGCGGCGCGTATTTTGCGGGTCAGCGAAGATGAAATTATGGACGCCATGGGCATATATTTCACCGATACCCATAATATAGCCGAAGGCGCCGCCGCCACACCGCTGGCGGGCCTGATGCAGGAAAAAGACAAACAGGCGGGGAAAAAAATCGGCTTGATTTTGTCCGGTGGCAACGCCGACCGGGCGACTTTTGCCAAGGTCTTGGACAGAATTGGAAAAAACACATGACCGAAGAGCTCTTTCGCGAAGACAGCTACCTGAAAAACTGTACGGCCGTTGTGACCGCTGTATCAGAGGAAGGCATCGTGCTCGACAAAACCGTTTTTTATCCGTCCGGTGGCGGACAGCCGGGCGACAGCGGCCTGATGACGTTTTTATCTGGGGAAGTTAGCATCGTTGATACGCGCAAAGGCGAAAACGGAATTTTGCATGTTCTCGAAGAAGGTGCCTCTGTTCAAAATATGCCAAGCGTAGGCGACGAAGTCACCGTGAATTTAGACTGGGACCGCCGTCATATATTAATGCGCATGCACACCTGTATGCATTTGGTCTGTGCACTGGTCGAAGGCGATGTCACCGGCGGTCAAGTCGGTGAAGCCAAAAGCCGTCTGGATTTTAACATCCCCGAAAAACCGGACAAGGTCGCCTTGGGCGAAGCGCTCAACAAACTCATCAATGAAGACCATGCCTTAAACCACAGCTGGATTACGGAAGACGAACTGGACGCCAATCCTGATCTGGTCCGCACCATGTCGGTGCAACCGCCCAGAGGATCGGGGCGTATTCGCATGATTAAAATCGCGGACGTGGACCTGCAGCCGTGCGGCGGAACCCATGTGAAATCCACGGGGGAAATCGGTCCGGTGCGGATTGGCAAAATCGAAAACAAAGGCAAGCAAAACCGCCGTATTAATATCTTGTTCGACGAAAAGGCTTAACCATGATTGCGCTTTACCAAATTGATTCCTTCGCCACCGAAATTTTTCGCGGCAATCCCGCCGCCGTATGTCCAACGGACGAATGGCTTTCTGATGATTTGATGCAAAGCTTGGCGGCGGAAAACAATTTGTCGGAAACGGCGTTTGTGGTGCCGGACAAAACAGGCAAGGCTGATTTTGGCCTGCGCTGGTTTACACCCGCCGCCGAAGTCGATCTGTGCGGACATGCGACGTTGGCGACGGCTTGGGTGCTGTTTAACGAACTGAACTGGGCCAAAGACGTGGTCAGCTTCACCACCCGCAGCGGCGTTTTGTATGTATCGCAAGGTGAAGACGGCCTGCTGACCATGGACTTTCCCAAATGCACCTTAAAACCTGCTCCGCATCCCGATGAACTGACCCACGCGCTGGGCGGTCCGGCTTTGGACTTTTGCGTGGCCAGCAATGACATGCGTTTGGCGGTGTTGGGCTCACCCGAAGCTGTGCGAAACCTCAAACCTAATCTCAGAGCGATCGCCCAAATGGGAAGCTTTGGGTTTATCGTCACGGCCAAAGGTGAGGGCGATGTTGATTTTGTCTCGCGTTTTTTCGCCCCGCAAGTGGGCATTGTCGAAGACCCGGTCACAGGCTCAGCCCACACAGTCTTGGCACCGTATTGGGCCAGACGCCTGAAAAAGGATAGCTTTAAAGCTCAACAGATATCCGCACGCGGCGGTGAAGTGCTGTGTGAATTGGACGGCGACCGGGTGAAACTATCGGGGCGGGCGGTTCTGTATATGAAGGGCGAAATTTCCCTGTAAAATTATTCAGCAGAAGTTCAGGCTGATGGTCTCATACTTTTACATATGGTAAGATTGCACATATTTAAACTGAGGTCGATTCTATGAAAACACACATTTTCCCCCTATTCGCACTTTTAACGGCTTTGATGTTGGTTAATCCAGCTCAGGCCGCAGGAAAAAAGGGCGTGACCGATTCTCATGCCCGCATCAGCCCGACGATGATTGCGATCTATAGTCCCGGAAAATTGATGCCCATGACACGGGCCGTATTTCCCATTTTGACGGTGCCGGAATTAAATGTTTCCGATGGAATCCTTGCCAAAGTTTGCCAGCGCGAAGCCAATGTTAAAGAAGCCATCATTAAGTTTTTCAGTAAAAACCCCGCCAAGCTTTTGCGCAACGGCCACATTGACGTTAAGGCCTTGGAAAAACAAAAAGTCATGATTGCCAAGTACGTCAATCGTCGCCTGCACGCGGCTTTGGTCAGCGAAGTCAATATTTTGCTCAGGGACCCGGACAAAGGCATCCGCAAAGGCGTGATGGCCAGATTCCCCGGAGCGCGCGGCTGTTCTCGTGTTGCTTCAGAGTTTATCGATCTGATGAAAAATCGTGCACTGGGCGGCAAAGAAGCTGGCGGCGGGCAATAAAATCAAAATAGAAAGAAACCCTTAAGACTCGCGCGCTAACATTAACCGAATATAGTAGATACGATTCGGGGCGTTAAGCAGGGTTAACTGACCCGCACGCCACCACCAAAGGGGACACACTGTGAACCGTACCGCGAACCGCATTTGTACGCGTATAGCCGCAATTGCCATTGTTACAGGAAGCCTGTCGGCTTGTAGCCTGATCGAAGACAGCCAGTTCTTTAAGCCAATGCTTGATTCCTTTGCCAAAGGCAGCGTGAATAACTTGGCCGAATTGGGACTGGCCGAAATGGCGAAGGGCGATAATTTCCGGGCTCAAACCTATTTCGAACGAGCCCTGAATGCCAATGCAACCGATGTCCATGCTCTGTACGGTATGGCGCTGGTGCATCAAAACGCAGGTCAGCCCGATCAGGCTCGACGTTTGTATGAACGTATTTTGGCCATTCATCCGGTGCCCAGCGAAGAAATTCTGATTTGGGCCGATAAAAAAACGCATCCCATTGTCGATGTCGCCGAAGTGAATATGCAGTTGCTCAACAGCGGCGGCATGGTGCAAACATCGATGGGCATGCCCGTGGGCACGGCTGAACCTCAGCCCGTGACGGCGCAGATGGGCAGGGGGGGCGGTATGGTTCAGAGCCAGGCCCAGCTTCAGCCTCAACACCAATATCCAACGCTAGAATCGGTGCAGGCTCAGCCCATTCGCTCCCAATCCATGCAACCTCAATCCATGCAACCTCAACAGATGGCCAATGGTCCGTTGTTTAAGGATGTGGATTTAAACATTGTGGCCCGGTTTAAGACCTTGCGCTCGCTTTTGGACCAAGGTCTTTTAACGCAGGATGAATTTTTAATTCGCCGTAAAGTGAATGTCGGGGCTTTGCTGCCGTTGACGTCGCCGCCGGCTGCCGTGGGCCTTGATCGCCCAGTACCACCGCTGGTGCAAATTTCCGGACGCTTGCGGGCGATTGGTCGGGCTTTGGAAATGAGGGCTCTGTCACCAGCGCAACATACCGCTGAACGCACCATGATTGTTGATGCTCTGATGCCGCAAAACCCGGCGTCCAGAGCAAATCCAGCTCCGCCGCCTAAGGGCTTGATGCAAGCCGCCGATGCGGTGCGGCGTTTGGAAATGTTGCAAAAGGCCGATTTGATTACGGCTGGTGAATATCAAAAAGAACGCGCGGCCATTGAAACATCGATGAAACCCGCGGGCTCAGCTTCCTTAGCAGCGGCGCGAACGCAGAGCGTTGGCATGATGACTTTAACACCGGGTAAGGCCCCCGCTGCGGTCCCCAAGGCCGTATCTGGCTTTCAGCCCGCCGTGCATTTGTCGTCTTACAGGCAAAAGAGCGCAGCGCTTAAGGGCTGGTCCCAATTGCAAAAACGCTATGGTTCCTTGTTGGGGAATTTAGAAACCAGCATTGAACGGGTGAACTTGGGCGATGGCAAAGGCGTATTTTACCGTCTGAAAGCAGGCCCCTTACCCAGCAATGGTGACGCAAAGGCTTTGTGTCGCAAGCTTAAGGCAAAGCGTCAATATTGTGACCCGACCACCATCAACTTCGGGTAAGTTCTTTCACGGAGCAAAAAAACCAACAAAAAAACGGCGGCTCAGTTATGAGCCGCCGTTTTTGTTTGTCTGTGTAATGTGAGCTTAGTTCATCGGAGCCGGGGCAGGGGCCATTGTCGGAGCCACCGCTCCACCGCGAGGTGAAATGGTCAAGGTCACCTTGGTGCCGCCCAATGTGGCAGGTTCCAATTGAATGGAAATCACCCGGCCTTGGCGCTCATACGTTAAAACACTGGTCGGGGCGCGCACCGATGTGATCTCGATCCAGGCAAAACTGGGTAATTCCTGTTTGTAAAAATCAAACATTGAATTTGCATCATGAGAAGTGGCAAGGCCCAATTGTCCGTACCAGCTTTCTCCACTGCCAAAGACGATGGTCCGCGTCATATCCATGTTGGCTCCGGAAGGAACCGGAATGTCAGGGAAACGGTTAAAGGATTTCGGTGGCACGGATGATTGTGTCGCGCCGCCTTGGCCTGCATTTTGAGTAGAAGCCTGTGTTTGCGCGTCCATGCTTGTTGAAGATGATGGGAAAAGGCTGGTGCCTTGGGCGCAGGCCCCTAAAAAAAGGGCAAGAGTCGCTGTCGTGAGTAGATTCGTATGTTTTGGCATAGCCATTTGTATTTAGTCCCCAGAATTTAAATATTGCAGATAGATTTTTTGATTTTTCAGGCTTGAAACGCGATCTTTTTATCCACAAAGTCGATAACTTGATATTTAAGCCGAACATGGCTATAATCAACGGCTCTGCTGGTCTAAAGGGACGCACAGTAGTCTCTTATTAGACACCAGAGAGCGTTAAAAACCATTTAATTTTATTTTTTGAATTTTATGGTTTGACAATCAGACGGGCTAGGCCTAAAACCCGGCTTGTCGAAACGAACTGACGCTTCACACTTTCGAAGCTTAAGTGGTTTCGGTTTTTTGTCTCTAGGGCTTTTCTTTAAGGCTGTTGAGGTGGAAATGTTCTTTTACATTGTTGATGATTTGGAAGAGATGCGCAGGCGGCGATCATTGGTTTTAGTCCAATTTTCGGAGCTGTTCGTAAGAACTTAATTTGTGCATCGTTCTATAGAATACGACGTTGATTGATTGTTTATCTTCGGATGAAGTTTTGATCAGTGTTGTGTACATATATGTAACGTTTGTGCATTTATGATGAGTGACTTCGGTTGCTTATTATATCTGTCAATTTTGAGTAATTATGAGCAGGTCTT
>NVTL01000056.1 GCA_002401565.1 Rhodospirillaceae bacterium | reverse complement strand
GATTACCATTGGCAAGCTTTTGCATGTTTTTTGTAATCGCACTCAACGGGGTGGTGATGCTTCGCGAAATCAACAGAGCACTGCCGCCCATTAAAATTACAATCACCAACGTTCCCATGCCCAGCTTTTTCATGCTGCTTTGAAACTTAGCTTCCACATCATCGACATAAATGCCGGACCCGATAACCCAGCCCCAAGGCTTATAACCTTTGACATAAGATATTTTAGGAACGGGTTGATCAAACCCCGGTTTTGCCCAGAAATAGTCCACAAACCCTGCCCCGTCTTTTTTCACAACATTGGCAAACGTGGTAAAAATCTTTTTACCGGTGGGATCTTCAAAATTGGAAAGGTCTTTACCGTCAAGGCTTGGTTTGATGGGGTGCATAATCATGGTGGCACTGTAATCATTGATCCAAATATATTCGCTTTTATCGTAACGGATACTTTTAACCGCCATCTTCGCAGCATTTTGCGCATCTTCTTTGGAAAGGCGACCTTCGTCCACTTGTTGACCGTAGTGGCTGATAAGGCTCTGAACGGTCTCTACGATTTGACGCGTTTTATTTTGCCGACTTTCCATTAAGTCAGATTTTTGTGTCACCAAGGCAAAGGCTGTCAAAACAACAAGTCCAACAATGGCGAGGCATACGATAGCGAACAGGCGAGTACTAATATTAAAATTTTTCATGATTTGCTCCGATGAGTGATGGGGATCAGTCATCATGTATAGGTTCCCGGGGACGGAACATCCTCTGTAATTGATTTTAGACGAAAAGCAATCTTTAAATTGCAAAATTCTGCCGAAACAATATGTAGGACTAATGCGCTAAGCGAAAAGCACTTAACCATATGCATCTAATAGGTTTTAAGCATAAAGCGATGACAAGAATCTACCTATATTTTATACGTAATCAGCCATTATCTACGTATAAAATCCGTGTTTATTTCGAGCTCCTGCAAAGCTATATAGATCTTCTTTTCGTAACCTTTGGCATCCGGTGTGATGGTGGTATCGACATTTAAAATATGGTCAAACAACCAGTTTCTCAAGAACACCCGAAGCTCATTTAAGGTTTCAACATTGGGGTCTAGTTTCCAAACGTCGGCCAATTGATTAACTTTGCTCAACAGGCTTTCATGAATTTTACAGTGATTTTCAAAATCACGATATTCACAGACTTGCATCAATACTTCTTCGCGTTTGAAATGATAAACGGTGTAATCAATCAAATCGGCAATCACTTTTACGACATCGTCATCATCGATATGACTGATCGATACCTTGTTCAACAAGGCCACAAGGCGTTGATGATCCTTATCAATGGCATCCACACCCACATGCATGGCATCGGTCCAAATCAAGGCGGTTTCATTTGAAGCTAAGGGCAACTCGAACCAGAACGTGCTGCCCTCACCCACCACGCTGTCAAAGCCAATTTGCCCGGCCATGCGTTCGACCAAAAGCTTGGTCACGGCCAAACCCACCCCCGCCCCTTCGTTGGCGATCATGGCGTCTGAATTCAGGCGGTGAAACATGTTAAAGACGTGCTGGCAGTCGGATGCAGCGATACCAATGCCCGTATCTGCAATCGAAATCCGCAAGAACCCATGATCTGTTTCTTGGCCGTAAATGGTCACCGTTCCGCCATCATTATTGTATTTAACGGCGTTGCTTAAAAGATTGATCAACACTTGTTTAAAGCGGCGTTTGTCGGTTCTCAGCGCGGAAAATTTCCGGGCGCTAAAGTCATCAATAAAAGTGATGTTTCGAGACGTTCCCAGCGGTTGAAGGGTCGTCAGACTGTCCAAAACAATTTTACTGACATCCACTTTTTTCAACACAAATGTGGCTTGATCGGCTTCGATACGGGTGAGGTCCAAAAGTTCGTTGATCAACTCCAGAAGATGATTTCCGCCATCAATAATATAGCTGATGTATTCATCTTGCGTCTTTGAAAGCGGATTTCCCTGATCGATTTGCAACAACTGAGCAAAGCCCAAAACCGCATTCATAGGGGTTCGCAACTCATGGCTCATCGAGGCCAGAAATTGCGTTTTGGCCGCATTGGCGGCTTCGGCTTCTTCTTTTGCCAAAACGGACTCTTTTTCGGCATTTTTTCGGTCTTGAACCTCTTTTTCCAGGCCCTTAATCATGGTTTGAACCTGTTGGCTCATATCCTTGAAAGCCCGCCCCAAATCACCAATTTCACCATGAGTACTCACATCAATATGATCATCAAAGACACCTTTGTTGCTGTGCATGACAATTTCCGACAACGTCGTAATGGGCGTCACGATGTTGGCCTTGATGTTAAAATAGGCCAAAATAGAAAAGATCACGGTGATCAAAATCAAAGCAACCGCAACCTTCTCAAAATACTTACCTTTTTCGTGATAGACTTGAACTTCACTTTGCGTGCGTTGTTCCAAAAGTTCCAAAAACGCGGCAATCGGGCGCATAATTTCTAATTTGGCTTGGTGATATTCAACACCGTGCAGAATGCTGCGGGCAAAAAGCGAGTCAGCCTTTTTCAGCAGGTTGAACACTCCATTTTCATCGGCAAAGCGCCCTTTCATAGCCGCAAAAGCGGTCTTTTCCAGACGCGTTAACGCATCGGAGTTTCGTTTTGATTCTTCAAGCTTTGCCAGTTCTTGTTCGGATATACCGTTCTGTTTGATCAGGTCCAAAAGCGATACAGCAACACCTTGGCGTTCAGGCATTTCTTGTGACGCCGTGACCGTATCCCAATAAATACTATCATAGTCATCAGGTCTGGGTGCCGTACCGTTTCGGATTGCTAAAATTTCATTGAAATACTGTTCATAAATCGCATTTCCGGTGACCACATAAGTTCGGGCCATGCGCGTCAAATCATCTGAACTTTGGCGCAACTGATCGGCCAGTTTAAAGGACTGCACCTGTCGGATTGTTGCTTCTTCGATTTGTTGATGAGCGGACGTCAATTGAAACAACACAAAAATCACCCCCCCCAGCAAGCTGAGAAGCAACATAAACACAATCAAGATACGCTTGGTGATACTCATGGGGAAGGCGGACATCTTTCGCTTAAACCAAAATAGACCTCAGTCATAACACTGTTTTAGGCGAAAACACATAAATTTAAGGCGAAAAAAAACGAGGGCATCTCACACGGAAATGCCCTCGTTTTATAATATAATTTGACAGGCGTTAAGCGCCGGCAACAGCCGCCACTTCTGCGGCAAAGTCTTCTTCGACTTTTTCGATGCCTTCGCCAAGACCGAAGCGTACAAAGCCAGTCACTTCGACACCAGCGTTCGAGGCCGCTTTGCCAACTTTGTTTTCGCCATCAATAACAAAAACCTGTTCCAACAGGCAAACTTCGCCGTAGAACTTGTTGATGCGACCAACAATCATTTTGCCAATGATTTCTTCTGGTTTGCCAGACTCGCGCGCTTGTTCGGTCAAAAATTGTTTTTCACGTTCAACAACTTCTGGGTCCAAATCATCACGAGACAAAGATGCTGGGTTTGTCGCCGCAACGTGCATGGCAACTTGTTTGCCAAAATCAGCAGCGCCATCGCCCTTACCGGCAACCAAAACACCAATTGTGCCCAAGCCATCAGCAACAGCACCGTGAACATAAGCGGCAATTTCGCCGTCTTCTACGGTTGATACGTGAACTCTGCGAAGGTTCATGTTTTCGCCAATGGTTGAAATCATTTGGGTCAGTTCTTCCGCAACGGTACGTCCTGTTCCCGGAAAATCCATGCCTTTCAAAGCATCAATGTCACCGTTTGAGTCCAACGCCAGTTTAGCAACGGCGGAAACAAAGCCTTGGAACTGTTCGTTACGCGCAACAAAGTCGGTTTCAGAGTTAACTTCAACCACGGCACCTTTGGACCCGTCAACGGCAACGCCAACAAGTCCTTCGGCAGCCACACGACCGGATTTTTTAGCCGCAGCGGCCAATCCTTTGGTGCGCAACCAGTCCGCAGCGGCGGTAAGATCGCCACCCGTTTCGGTCAACGCTTTTTTACAGTCCATCATGCCCGCGCCAGATGTCTCGCGAAGCTCTTTCACAAGAGCGGCAGTAATTGCAGCCATTTCAGCTACTCCTTCCTAAAAATGATATTCGATTAATCCGCAGCAGGTGCTTCGGCAGCCGGAGCTGCATCAACCTTAGGAGCTGCTTCAGCTTTAGGAGCTTCCTTAGCTTTAGGAGCTTCTTTTGCTTTAGGAGCTGCTTTTTCAGCAAGCTTTTCAGCGATTGGCGCATCAGCTGCACCCAAATCACCACCAGAGCTAACAACTTCAGCCTGGATGCCGTCCAAAACGGAGCCAGAAATCAGTTCGCAATAGGTTGTGATGGCGCGCAAAGCATCATCGTTGCCCGGTACAGGGTAATCAATGCCATCGGGATTTGAGTTACTGTCCAAAATAGCCACAACGGGGATCCCCAATTTGTTGGCTTCTGCAATCGCGATGCCTTCTTTGTTGGTGTCGATGACAACCAAGATATCAGGCAAGCCGCCCATGTCTTTGATGCCGCCCAAAGCCAATTCCAATTTGTCGCGTTCGCGAGTCATTTGAAGAAGTTCTTTTTTGGTCAAGCCTTCGATTTTTGAAACGTCAGACAACTGTTCGTCCAAAGTGCGCAAGCGTTTGATGGAACCAGAAATGGTTTGCCAGTTGGTCATCATGCCGCCGAGCCAACGGTGGTTGACGAAATACTGGCCACAACCACGAGCGGTTTCAGCAATTTTGTCAGCCGCTTGGCGTTTGGTGCCAACAAAAAGAACACGTCCACCACCCGCGACAACGTCACGTACGGCTTCCATGGCACGCGCTAAAAGCGGTGCAGTTTGGCCCAAATCGATAATGTGAATTTTGTTGCGAGCTCCGAAAAGATAAGGAGCCATTTTGGGATTCCAGCGACGGGTGCTGTGTCCGAAGTGAACACCAGCTTCGAGAAGTTGGCGCATAGTAAAGGTTGGCAATGCCATTGTTTTATTCCTATTCCGGTTAAACGTCCGCGAACACTTGTTTTTGTCTTTGAAGAACGCAACGCCGTGGCCGCCTTTGGCTACGGTTTGCTTGTTCATTCGCAACGCCGTGGCCGCCTTTGGCTACGGTTTGCTTGTTCATTCGCAACGCCGTGGCCGCCTTTGGCTACGGTTTGCTTATCATTAACTAAAACACCGGAGCGACAGTCTTGTGAATTTGCACAAGCGCCGCACATTCGCGTGCGAATTCGTATCCTCAATATTAAGAATACGTGAGCGGGTTTTACGCCCCTAAATGGGGGAATGCAAGGGGAAAACGCCTCCCCTTGTAAATTATTCAACCCAAATATATTTGATGTTTTTGGCGACAAAATCATAATCGCCTTTGTCGGCTTTTAAATGGCAGCTGATGCAATTGCTTTTCAGACCTATCTGCTTGCGTTTAAACACTTCTGGCAAGATGCGTTCGTGTTTATGGGCAAACCGCGAGGTGTCGGTAATACGCATTGGTACAGACTTTCCATCCGCGGCTTTGATGAACCGTTTGGCTTGTCTGTGGGTGCTGACGTCGGCGGCTTGGGCCAAATGTACGTCCAAAGCCAACTTCGCCGTTTCGGCGGGCAAGGTTGCATCATCACCAAAGTGATTGGATAAATCGGCAAACATCTTGGCCCAAGCTTGTTTGGTCAGCATTTCCGGTTGATACAACATGTGACAATCAGAACATTCCGCCCGCACGACAGGATCGGAGATGGTCGGGAAAGGCGAGCCCGCAAAAGCTGGGGAAAGTGAGGACAGCACAAAAGCCGCACCAAGGATCAAAGAACGCATAATAAAACCTCTAATAAATGAATATTGGAGGTTTTATAAAGACATACACGTTAATGCAGGCTGAATAGAGACTTAATTGTTCAAAGCGCCCTTGTTGATCCAACGCCGCAAGGTGTTGCGATCTTTGGCGGTTGGGGCTTCTTGGTCGTTGTGCGGCATTTTCAAGCCACCCGCGGCCCGGCCTTCGATCAAAACCATCAAATTGGACATGAACGGGTCGCCCGGAACAATGATTGATCCATGGCGTGTGCCTTTCATCAGGCTTTCATAGCTGCGAAGATCCAAACCGCTGGCTTCATAGCCCATGCCGTCGGGCACGTGGCAATCTAAACACAGGTCTTCGATCACGCCCACGGCGCCTTTTTCTTCGTAATCAGCTTTGGTGGCGCCGCCAATGATCCATTTGCGCAAAATACGGCGATCCAATTTGGTCATTTCACGGCGATCGCTGTGCGGCATACGGATAGACGCATCGGTGCGGCCTTCTAATACGGCCATCAAATTGCTGGACAGCGGGCTGCCCGGCACGATCATCGCCCCAAAGCGAGTTCCTTTCATCACACCTGCATAGGTGCTGAGATCAAAGCCACTGGCTTCAAATCCGACTTCACCCGGCACATGGCAAGACACGCAGTATTCGTCAAAGATGGGTTGGATATCGGCTTTAAAGCTAACCTTACTGGAAGCCGCCTCAGTTAAACCGGGAAAACCAAGGCCAACAATCACAGCCAAAATGGCTTTCGTAAGGTTTGATTTAACTTTATTATTTTTCATGACCACAACCCTTTTTGAGAATTTTTTAAGACGCAAATACGCATCATATATTACATGTTCGTAATATTGGCATGATCTCACCTAAAGTTAAAGGGTTTTAGCAACTCTGAAACCAACTTCACCCAGCTCAAACGTGACAAATGTTTTGCTGCGGGTGGCGGGCTTCAAGTCTCTGGGCAGGTATTTCCACGATCCGCCGCGCACCACACGTTTGTGGCATTCTTTGGTGGGCGGCACAAACGTGCCATCGCCGGGCAGACCCTCATAGCTGTCTTGATAACAATCAGCGGTCCATTCCCCAACATTTCCCGCCATGTCATACAATCCAAAAGGATTGGGCTTTTTTTGACCAACGGGTTGGGTTTTGCGGTCGCTGATGCCCCGGTACCAGCCGTATTCTTTGACACAAGATTTTTTCTGACCGCAGGTCCATTTGGTGGTGGTCCCGGCGCGCGCCACATATTCCCATTCGGTTTCGGTCAGCAATCGATAGTTTTGTCCGGTTTTTTGGCTGAGTTTGTCCAAAAACACCTGGACCTCATTCCACGTTACCCGTTCAACGGGACGGTTGTCGCCTTGGAATTGGCTGGGGTTATCGCCCATCACCGCCCGCCATTCGGCCTGTGTGACCTCATATTTGCCAACGGCAAAGCTATAGGCAATGTGAACGGTGTGGACAGGTTTACGGTCGCGGGTGGGCTCACCCATTTCAAAACTGCCGGGGGCAATCACCACCATTTCGGGGCAAGTATCACAGTCTTTGAATCTTTTTTCAGCTGCAAAACCCGAAGACGTGCTCAAAAGAATCAAAAAGAGTGCGTGTAAGGCGTATTTCAAGGGACTGATCCTTTTTACCAGTAAGGTTCTCTTCATGCCCTACCCACTGCTTTTTTGCAAAACAATTCAAACAGGCTTGACGGATATTAGGATTAGTTTATATACGGATTTGAAAGAATATTTGGGAGGATATTCACCTTTTCCCTCTCGGAGTTCTGAACAATGAAACTAACCAAATACAACACCCCGCAAATCGCCCTGCATTGGCTGACCGCCACCGTCATTATGTTCCTTTTGGTGACCGGAAGCTTGGTTCTGGCCAACATCGAAAATAGTGAACCCAGCAAAGTCGATAACCTGCGCATCCACATGTTGCTGGGCAGTTTTGTCTTTATGTTAACGCTGACACGGATTTTCTGGCGTAAAAAATCACCGCAACCAGACCATTTGACCACGGGCAAGCCAACCCTTGATAAAATGGGCGTTGCGGCGCATTACGCGTTGAACCTTTTGACCTTGTTGATTGCCGTCAGCGGTGTATCGCTGGCGCTTTTTTCGGGTTTGTTTGAAGTTGTGTTTTTGGGACAAGGCACGATCCCCGAAGATTTTTTTGCCTTTGTACCCCGCTATGTGCACGGCATTTCAACCAAAATCATGATGGCGCTGATCGCTCTTCATGTGATTGGCGGGCTGTATCATGCCTTCATCATCAAAGATTCAATCTTCAAACGCATGTGGTTTGGTAAAGCTTAAGGGCTAAACTTCCTGTACTTCGACAATGCCGCCAATGGAATGGACTTCGTACAGAAGTTCCGGCGTTACGGCGATGTTTTGAGCCTTGTCGAGGCTGATTTTTACGTCTTGGGTGGCGGTTCGGGCGACGATGGTCACGTGACCTCGTCCCCGGTTCGCATTTTCGACCATGTTTTTTAACGCGGCGATGGGTTTGTCTGAATTGATCGTAATCTTTAGGCCCGCCGCGGTTTGTGACACCAATTTGTCCAAGCCCTTGACCGATTGAGCCGTCAGACGCACGCTTTCGCCTTCGAACTGAGCCGTGGCCTTAATCAGCACGGGCGTGCCCGCCACCAACAAATCTCCGGCCGCGGTTAGGGTTTCGGAAAACAGCGTGACTTCAAAGGCCCCACTGGCATCTGAGCACGACAAAAAGGCGTAACGGTTGCCTTTTTGGCTGATGCGTTCGTTTTTGCTGACCACGGACCCCGCCAGCGTAAAGTTGCCCGTTTGGCCCCGCGCTAAAATCTCGCCAATGGACTGAACACCCAATCGTTCCAGGCTTTTGCCGTAACTGTCCAGCGGGTGAGCCGACAGGTAAAAGCCAATGGCGCCAAATTCTTCGCGGAGCTTTTCCATGGGCGGCCAATCGGCCACATCGGGCAAACGGATCGATTGCGTTGGCTGATCATCGCCGCCAAACATACCCATTTGATTGCTTTCGCGTTCCGTCATCTGGGCCGCAGCTTCACCAACAATGGCTTCAAGGCCCGTGTACATTTGCTTGCGATTTGAATTCAGGCAATCAAACGTGCCGGACCGCACCATGTTTTCCATCTGGCGCTTGTTCACTTGGCGGGTGTCTAAACGCCCGGCAAAGTCATCAATGTCTTTGTAAGGGCCGTTTTTTGTGCGTTCATTGATGATGGTCTGCATCGCCGCTTCGCCCACGTTTTTCAGCGCGGCCAAGGCATAGCGAATGGCTGTACCCTTGCCATTTTCATCACGTTCAACTTTAAAGAAAGTCTCTGAATCGTTGATACTTGGGCATTTTAGCTCAATACCCATGCGGTCTAATTCTTGGCGGTAAGCGTTTAGTTTATCGACATTGCCCATATCCAAAGTCATCGACGCCGCCATAAATTCGTGCGGATAGTTGGCTTTCATATAGGCCGTATGATACGCCACTAAGGCATAGGCTGCGGCGTGTGATTTGTTAAAACCATAGCCCGCGAACTTGTTCACTTGGTCAAAAATTTCGTCGGCTTTTTGCTCTGGAACCCCCCGGCCCACGGCCCCATCCACAAAGGTTTTGCGTTGGGCGTCCATTTCGGCCTGAATCTTTTTACCCATGGCCCGGCGCAGCAAATCCGCCCCGCCCAAGGAATAGCCCGAAAGTTCCTGGGCGATCTGCATGACCTGTTCTTGATAAATGATAATACCAAAGGTCTCATCTAAGATCGGCTGCAGCGTCGGATACATGTAATCGGGTTCTTCTTCACCGTGTTTACGGCGAATATAGGCCGGAATGTTTTCCATAGGACCCGGACGATACAACGCCACAATAGCGATGATGTCTTCGAACGTGGTTGGTTTCAGCCCCCGCAACTGATCTTTCATGCCCGCGGATTCCAACTGGAAAACACCTTGGGTTTCGGCCCGTTGCAACAGATCAAAGGATGGCTGATCGTCCAGCGGCACGCCTTCTAAATCGACCGTATGACCGCCTTCTTTGGCGAACTTCACCGCCATGGACAGCACGGTTAGAGTCTTTAGCCCCAGAAAATCGTATTTCACCAAGCCCGCTTGTTCAACGAACTTCATGTTAAAGCCCGTCACGGGCATGTCGGATTTTGGATCGCGGTACAACGGCACCAGTTTATCCAAAGGCCGGTCGCCAATCACCACACCCGCCGCGTGGGTGGACGCATGGCGGTACAGGCCTTCTAACGGCTTGGCAATTTCCATCAGGCGCGCAACGGTTTCATCGTCGCGGATCATTTCGCGCAGCTGAGGCTCGGCATTGATGGCTTCGGGCAAAGTCATGGCCTTGCCCGGATCGTTAGGCACCATTTTACAAATGCGATCAATTTGACCGTACGGCATTTCCAATACCCGGCCCACATCGCGCAACACCGCACGGGCCTGCAACTTACCAAAGGTAATAATCTGCGCCACGTGATCGCGACCATATTTTTCCTGCACATATTTGATCACTTCATCGCGGCGATCTTGGCAAAAATCGATATCGAAATCGGGCATGGATACACGTTCAGGGTTCAAGAACCGTTCGAACAGCAAACCAAAACGCAACGGATCAAGGTCGGTAATGGTCAGCACCCACGCGACAACTGAACCAGCACCCGAACCACGGCCCGGCCCCACGGGAATGCCTTGGTCTTTGGACCATTTGATGAAATCCGCAACGATCAAGAAATATCCCGGAAAGCCCATGTCGATGATGACTTTAAGTTCGAAATCCAATCGTTCACGGTACGGCTTGGCGATTTCTTCTTTTTTGTCCTCAGCCATGTCGACTGTATACAGCTGGGCTTCAAGGCGTTTATCCAGCCCTGCAACGGCCTGTTTGCGCAACTCGTCTTCTTCGTTCAGGCCCGGCCCGCAATCAAACGGCGGCAAAATGGGATCAACGTTGGGAACTTTGAACGCACAACGTTTGGCAATCACAAGGGTATTGGCAATGGCTTCGGGAAGGTCGGCGAACAGGACTTCCATTTCGCGCGGGCTTTTGAAATAGTGATCCGGCGTCAGACGTCTGCGATCGCCTTGGCCCACATACGCCCCCGCGGCAATGCAAATCAGCGCATCGTGAGCGTCATACATTTTTTGATCGGGGAAAAAGCATTCGTTGGTGGCAACCAAGCCAATGCCCATATCGTACGCCATGTTTAATAAGGCGGGTTCAATCTTGGCTTCATCACGCAAACCATGGCGTTGCAATTCGATGTACAGGCGGTCGCCAAAGGATTTATGCAGGCGTTCTAATAAATCTTGCGCCAATTCGTCCTGACCATCCACCAAGGCACGACCCACCGGGCCTTTGACGCTGCCCGTCAGCAATATTAAGCCCGCCGCGTGTTTGTCCAGATCGGCAAAGGTGACTTTGGGATCTTCGACGTCTTCGCTGTCCATGTAAGCAATGGACAGCAATTTCAACAGATTGCGATACCCTTCGTCGCTTTGCACCAACACCACGACTTGATCGGGGGCAAAAGCGGTCATTGTGCGTCCGGGTTGTGGTACGCCGGGGCCTTCGCGATTCAGCGCAAGTTGACACCCAATAATCGGCTGAATGCCTGATTTTGAGGCCGTTTGTGAAAATTCCAACGCGCCAAACAAGTTGTTGGTATCGGTCACGGCAACCGCAGGCATCTTGGACACCGTACAATATTCCACCAAATTGGGAATACGGATCGCCCCTTCGGAAAGGGAATAAGCGCTGTGAACGCGCAAATGGACAAAAGATGCATGGGCCATAATGAGCCTAGAATTCCACACCTCATGCGATTCTAACACCTAAAGTTTTCCCCAATTGTTTTGTACCCTGACAAAACGGCTCTTGCCGGGTCGATCAGCCCTGTTTTAAGGTTCCCTTATGGAAACAAAACATATCCTTTGGGCGGTTTTGGTGGCGGCTATTTGGGGCGTGAATTTTGTCGTGATCCGCATTGGGCTCGATGATTTTCCGCCGATTTTGCTGAACGCTTTGCGGTTTGCGGCGACGGGCGTTTTATTTGCGTGGTTTATCCCCCGCCCCAACATTCCGTTTGCTTATGTGGTTGGTGTTGGATTGGTTTTGGGCGTTGCGAAATTTTCGTTGCTGTTTATCGGTATGGATTTAGGCATGCCTGCGGGCTTGGCGTCACTGGTGTTACAAGCCCAAGCGTTTTTCACCGTAATCTTTGCCGCCATATTTTTACAAGAACGGCCAAAACTTGAACAATACCTTGGCATTCCCATTGCCCTAGCGGGCTTGCTTTTGATTGCGTTGGATTTGGGTCAAGGCGGCGTTGTATCCGCATTTATGATGGTGATCGCCGCAGCGGCCTGTTGGGGCGTGGCCAATATCATCATCAAAAAATCGCACGCCGACAGTATGTTGGGCTTGTTTGTTTGGGCTTCATTGGTGGCAGCGGTGCCGTTGTTTGCGTTGTCTTGGATGTTTGAAGATACAGACAAAATTGTCTATGCCCTCACCCACATCAATTTAAAGGGTGTTGCGACCATTGGCTATTTGGTGGTTGCGTCCACGTTGATTGGCTTTGGTTTGTGGGGCAAGTTGTTAAAGCTTTACCCCGCCAGCATGGTGGCGCCATTTTCCCTGTTGGTGCCCGCATTTGGCCTGACCAGTGCCGCCATAGTCTTGGGCGAAAGCTTAAGCTTAACAAAAGCCACGGGCTCGGTCCTGATCATCGTCGGTTTGGTGGTTAATGTTGGTTTGTGGAAACGCTTTAGGCGGAACTAGACTTCAATCAAATGACCGTCTTCTAAACGCACGATGCGATCCATACGCGCGGCCAAGGCCATGTTATGCGTGGCGATTAATGCCGTTAGGCCCACCTGACGGGTCAGGTTCAACAAGATGTTAAACACGTCCCCGGCAGTATCTGGGTCTAAGTTCCCGGTCGGTTCATCGGCCAGCAACAAACTGGGCGCATTGGCCAAGGCGCGGGCAATGGCGACACGTTGCTGTTCGCCGCCGCTGAGTTCCGCCGGGCGATGTTCAACCCGGTCGGACAATCCCAAAGTTTCCAACAACTGCAAAGACCGCTCGTTGGCGACTTTTTTGTCCAATCCGGCGATAATTTGCGGAATCACGATGTTTTCTACGGCGGAAAATTCCGGCAACAGGTGATGATATTGATACACAAAACCAAGATGTTTACGGCGCAATTCTGTGCGGCGGTCGTCGTTCAGTTTTGAACAAGCCTCGCCGACAATAAAAACTTCCCCGGCATCAGGTTTTTCCAACAATCCAGCCAGCTGCAGCAAGGTCGATTTACCCGAACCACTGGGGCCGACAAGGGCCACAATTTCCCCGGTATTAATCTCAAAATCAGCGCCTTTCAGCACGTGAAGTTGGGTGTTGGCGCGGCCAAAGGACCGCTTTACACCATCAAATCTTAAGACACTACTCATAGCGCAGAGCCTCCGCTGGGTCTAACCGTGCGGCGCGCCACGAGGGATACAGGGTGGCCAAAAACGACAGGCCCAATCCCATCAATACGGTCGCCATGACTTCCATGGGGTCCACTTTGGCGGGCAATTGCGACAGGAAATAGATTTCGGCGGCAAACAATTCGGTGCCGGTGACGGCCTGAATCCATTGGCGAATGGTTTCGATGTTCAACGAAAACCACAAACCCAAAGCAAAGCCGCCCATGGTGCCAAAAACGCCAATCGACGCCCCGGCAATAAAGAATATGCGCATGATCATGCCACGGGTTGCCCCCATGGTGCGCAAAATCGCGATGTCCCTACCCTTGTCTTTGACCAACATGATCAGGCTGGAAATGATGTTAAAGGCCGCGACCACGATGATCAGCGTCAAAATCAAAAACATCACATTGCGTTCAACCTGAATGGCATTAAAAAAGCTGGCGTTGGTTTTTTGCCAATCAAACACCCGTGCATCCCCGTTTAAGGCGAGTTTTATGGACTCCCCTATTTCGGTGGTTTTGCCGGTGTCTTCCACAAAGACTTCTAAATTACTGACCGTATCAGGCATTTGGAAATAGATTTGCGCGGCGTGCAGCGGAATAAACGCAAAGCCGGAATCATATTCAAACATGCCAATGGAAAACGTTGCGACAACTCTGAACGCGCGCATGCGCGGCACGGTGCCAAACGCTGTGGCCTGGCCCTTTGGCGAAATAACCGTGATTTTATCGCCCACCATTACGCCCAAACGCCGGGCCATTTCGGTGCCGATGACGATGCTGTCGTCGGGGCCAAAGTCGTCCAAGCTTCCGGCTTTGATGTTGCTGGACAAAATTGTCCGGGCGCGCAGGTCATCGGTTTTGATGCCCCGCATCACCGCACCACGGGCTTGACCGTTATTGGTGGCCATGACTTGGCCTTCGATCAGGGGCGATGCCGAGATCACGCCGGGAACTTGCAACACGATTTTAGCCTTGGCATCGGCGTCGGTCATGGTGCCGACCGAGGCATAAACATTCACATGTCCGTTTAACCCCAAAATACGGTTCATCAATTCGGCGCGAAAGCCGTTCATGACGCTCATGACGATGATCAGGGTCGCAACGCCAATGGCGATGCCCAACAGGGAAAACCAAGCAATGACGGATACAAAGCCTTCTTTGCGCCGTGCCCGAAGATAGCGAATGGCCATCATCCATTCAAATGTGGAAAACATCGATACATGCCTAAATTTATGTGACGTAAAACTTGTGGTGACTTTAAGCGATGGAAGCGGTCTGGGCAATGATTGCGGTAAAATGGGGCAATTGCACGGATTTAGACCCTTATTTGTTCAAGATCGTTTCACAGGCTTTTTCAATTGCGCGCGAATCGTCCGACGTTAAACGTTTGCCATTGACCGTCAATCCGCCCATGCCCAAGTCATAAACCACGGGAAATAGAGAGGTTGTGGCCGTATGTTCCCCGGCTCCGCTGATGCCGTATTTTCCGGCCAAATCCAGACCAAAATCGATGGTGATTTTATCGGGCAACTTAAACGCACCCGCATCGGCACCCGGACCGTGGGCCGCGACGACGGGTTTTCCGCGCACATCCACGCCGGCTTTATAAGCCACATCGGCGCGCGGTTTGTGTTTCACCAAACGTTTGCAATCTTTCAGGCTGACCGAAGCTTTAGACGTTGCATCTTGGGCCAAAGCCGGAGCACTCAGCATCAAAGCACTTAAAATCATCACAAGATATTTCATGGTTTAGCTCCGCATCCAAGGGGGATTGGTTTTGGCTATTTTTTGATACGTTGGGCAACTTTCCCGGTGCGCCCCTTTAAGATAGCCGGCACTCATTAAAAACTCGTTCACCACTTCGGGCCCGGTGAATTTAAAGGTCTTTTTAAACAGTTTCACCCAGTCCGCATGGGCCAAAGGGTGATGGGCATCCAACCATTTTGGAAATCCACCATGGCTTTTGCGCAAATTTTGCATGACCTGAGCATTATGAATAATTGAGTTTATTTTCAAACGGTTACGGATAATTCCGACGTTATCTAGTAGACGTTTGATGTCTTTATCGTCAAAAGCAGCGACCGTATCGACGTCAAACTCTGAAAAAGCTTCAAAAGTCGTCGCGCGCTTTTTTAAAATCAGCTCCCAAGACAACCCGGCTTGAAAAACTTCCAAACACAACAGCTCATAAAGAGCCGCCTCGCCCTTCCCCCCAAATCCGTATTCGGTATCGTGATACGGGCGGTGGAGTTCGCTTTTTGCCGCCACATCGCAATACCAATTTGGATCGTCAGGCATGTTTAAAACAAACCAGTCATATCCGCTCTGATCACCAACATCATGATCACGGCCGGGAAAAACATAATCGACAAGTAGACACAAACCCACTTCACAACTCTGGGACTTAAACCAATTTTGGGACGTTCATAAGCCATAAAAAATCACTCACACATAAAAATTAAAATTACCACTCTTCGCCGCCCGTATACCCACCCGAATTAATCGTCGCAGGTCTTGATTGCGCAGAAATAACAAGCATCGTTCCAGCAATGATGAAAAAAACGACCAAAGAAGCCACCGTAATCCAAATCCACTTTGTATTGATCTTAACCTGACTAATGCCAGTCATTTCAAAGTCAAAGTCTTTGGGGTCCGTTGAATCGTATTTCTTTTGATCGCTCACTCATTCCTCCTCGATTTCAATCAGAGTAGCAAAAAAATCCTTGGGATGCAGAAAYARYACMGGTTTGYYRTGTGCTCCAAGCCGTGGCTCACCATTGCCGAGTATGCGAACACCCGATTTTTCCAATTTGGCTTTGGCTGATTGAATGTCATCGACTTCGAAACACAGATGATGGACGCCGCCTTCGGGGTTGCGTTTGAGGAAGTTTAAAATCAAGGAGTCATCGCCCAAGGGTTCCAGCAATTCCAGTTTGGTATTGGGCAATTCGACAAAAACCGTGGTCACACCGTGTTCGGGCAAGGCCAAGGGTTCTGAGACTTTTGCGCCCAAAACATCGCGGTATTTGGCAACCGCCGCGTCCAATTTAGGCACGGCGATGGCGATATGATTTAAGCGTCCGATCATTTTGAAATCCTCACCAAATGCACGGAAGTTACCGGGTTCTTTTTAAACATAGCCCGGAAATAGCGGCGCACGGAAATCCGCACGGCTTCCGATATGATGTCATCTTTGCGCCGATCTTTTTTGCTTAAGTTTTCAACGGCGGCTTCGGCCCGATCCAAGGCTTCGTCTTCATAATCATAATCTTCGGGTTCTAACAATCCGGTGGTCGACATTTGCGCATCGCCCAACAAATTGCCCAGTTTATCAACCACGATGGTGATCGTTGCTGTGCCGTTCCACATGGCGCGTGTACGTCCCCGGATCAATTCGCTGTCCAAACGCACCACCCGTCCGCCCTCCAMSGCCARACGCCCCGMYGGYACATGGKYRATRATTTTSGCMGGSCCCGGSGCCAARCGCACCATGCCGCCRTTTTCAACGATCACGGCCTGTTCCACCTGACAGGTTTTCGCCAAAGCCGCATGTTCSGTCAAATGACGCAGTTCGCCGTGCACCGGAACGGAAATAGTAGGCTTTACGGCCTGATACATTTCCAACATTTCATCGCGCGCCGGGTGACCGGATACATGCACAAAGGCTTGTTTGTCGGTGATGATTTCGACACCCAAACGCACCAGTTTATTTTGCAGATTGCTGATGCCGACTTCGTTGCCGGGGATTTGCCGGGATGAAAAAATCACCATATCGCCCTTGGATATGGAAATACGCTGGTGATTTTCAGAAGCAATGCGCGACAACGCGGCGCGAGCCTCGCCTTGTGATCCGGTACAGATGATCAGCAGTTTGTCTTTAGGAATTTGGCTGGCATAATCTTCATCCAAGAACTTAGGAACATCGTGTAAATATCCGTTTTCTTTCGCACTTTCAATCATTCGACCAAACGAACGCCCCGCTAAAACAATTTCCCGGTCGCACATTTTTGCGGCCCGCGCAATGGTATCAATGCGCGCCACATTGGACGCAAAACACGTCACCACCACGCGGCCTTTGCGGTCTTGAATAAGATTAACCAGATTATCTAAAATTTCACCCTCTGATCCGCTGGTGCCTTCGGTGAACACATTTGTGGAATCGCACACCATGGCCAAAACGCCTTCGTCACCCAAATCGCGCAGCGCCTGCATATCGTAATCGGCCCCCACAACCGGGTCCGGATCCAGTTTCCAATCACCCGTATGCAAGACGGTGCCCAAGGGCGTGCGCAACACCACGGCATTGGGTTCAGGGATGGAATGAGTCAGCGTGATCAGTTCCAAATCAAACGGGCCCAATGAAAAGGTGCCGTTCAGGGGGATTTCAATAATGGGCACATTTTCAAACTTTGAATCTTCGGCCAATTTTCGCTTTAAGACCGACACCGTAAACGGGGTTGCATAGATCGGGCATTCAAAACGATCCCACAGGTACTGTACCGCGCCCAAATGATCTTCGTGCGCATGGGTGAGCACGATGCCCAACAGCTTGTCTTTATGTTTTTCGATAAATTCAGGGTCCGGCATCACCACATCAACGCCCGGCTGGCTGTTGTCGCCAAAGGAAATGCCCAAATCCAACATGATCCATTGGGGATTGTCCGGTTTACCAAACCCGTACAGGTTCAAATTCATGCCGATTTCACCGGCTCCGCCCAAAGGCAAGAAAAGAAGTTCGTCGTTTGCCATCAGGCACTCCGATTACGTTGATAGATAAGATACAGGCCCCGCAGCGTTAAGTCCGCGTCGGTGGCTTCGATACTGTCGGTGGCTTCACTAAATAAAGGGCTTAAGCCGCCTGTGGCAATGACCTTCATGGGGGCGCCAAATTCTGTCTTGATGCGGGCGACCATGCCTTCGATCAGGGACACATAGCCCCAAAAGATACCCGATTGCATGGCGCTGACCGTGCTGGTGCCAATCACACGGGGTGGGCGCACGGGGGCAATCCGGGGTAATTTAGCGGCGTGGGCGTACAAAGCATCTAAGGACAAATTGATTCCCGGTGAAATTGCTCCGCCCGCATAATTTCCGTCCGCGTCCAATACGTCAAAGGTCGTCGCCGTACCAAAATCCACGCAAATCAGCGGCCCGCCGTATTTGTCCCCCGCAGCAACGGCGTTGACCAAACGGTCGGCGCCAACTTCGCCCGGATTATCCAGCAATACTTTTACGCCCAAATCCACGTCTGCATGGCCCACCACCAAAGGCTGGACCTTAAACGTGCTTTCACAGAAATCTATGAGGATGTGCAGATTATCAGGAACAACGGTGGCGATGATCGCGTCCGTGATATCAGACGCGTCTAAACCTTGGTCGACCAGCCAATGTAAAATATCAGCAACGGAACGTTCGACCTTAGTTTCCATCCGCCACACATGCGCAATTTTCCCATCATCGCCAAAGGTGGCGAAGACGATGTTGGTGTTTCCGGAATCGATTGCGAGCAACATGATTTATTCTCTAAAATTTAAGTCTCATAAAATAAACACATCGCCCGCAGTAATCAATCGATTGGGTTGACCATCCATATGAAGGACCAAGGCTCCGTTTTCATCCAAGGCTGCAAAGATGCCCTTTAACGTCTCGTTGGGCAAGCGCACCTGTACTGGACCACCCAAACCCTTGGCCCGCAGCAACCAGTGCCGCCGGATCGGGCCAAAGCCCAAATTGCGCCACGTCACCAGCCCGGCTAAGAATCTTTTCGCTAAGGTATCCAATAACGCCTCAACATTCAGCCCGTCACCGACAATGCCTTCGCCCGCAAGTGACGTCGCCGGTAACTCGGTTTCGCTTTGGGGAGGATGGGACTGAACATTCACACCGATGCCCAACACCAGCCACTTAAAATGATCGGTGCCCGGCTCGACTTCGCCTTCCATCAAAATGCCCGCGATTTTTTTGCCTTCAACCAATACATCGTTGGGCCATTTGACGTTGACAAAGGCGCCGCGTGGAGCCGCCACCTGTATGGCATCGGCCAAGGCATTCGCCGCAACAAACGATAACTGGGTCATCACACTCATGGAGTATGGAAGTCTTATGACGATGGAAAAGTATAAATTGCCTTCGTCTGACACCCATGTGCGACCGCGCCTGCCCCGTCCCGCCGTTTGGCGTTTGGCCCAGACGATTGTGGAATCCGGGCAGCCGGCCTCGGCCAGACGTTTGGCTTCGGCGTTGGTGCTGTCAACGCAATCGAGCTCCACAAGCCGAAAAGGGCTTGGGAGCTCGAGTTGCGTCATAAGATTTATATCGCCCTAAAACAGAGAGGCGGCAGCGACTTTTGCCGCATCAATCACAGGAGTTGGGAAAGCAATGAACAAGACGATGACGACCGTGCACAACCCCAAAACAATGGATACGGATTTGGGCAACGGTGTGTCCAAAGCTTCTACGCCCGGCTCGTCAAAATACATGACTTTGATGATGCGGACATAATAATACGCCGACACGACCGAGGCCAAAACACCAATCACTGACAGAGCATACAATCCGGCTTCGATGGCAGCCAAGAAAATGTACAGCTTACCAAAGAAGCCCGCTAATGGCGGAATACCCGCCATTGAAAACATCATGATGGCCAAAGCCGCAGCCATGCCCGGATGGGTTTTGGCTAAACCGCTAAGGTCTGAAATTTGTTCGACCGCACGGCCACCTCTGCGCATGCCCATCAAGCACGCAAAGGCACCGATGTTCATGAACACGTAAATGGTAAGATAGATCAAGACGCCCGTGACGCCAGCCTCATTAGCAACCGCCAAGCCAATCAACGCATAACCAACGTGACCGATGGACGAATAGGCCATCAGACGTTTGATGTTGGTTTGTGCGATGGCGGCAAAGGAACCGACCAACATGGACAAGATGGAAAGCATGACAATGATTTGCTGCCACTGGTCAGACACATCCCCAAAAGGACCAATCATAACCCGCAGGAACAACGCCAAGGCAGCCACTTTCGGAGCCACGGCAAAAAAGGCGGTGACCGGTGTCGGAGCACCTTCGTAAACATCAGGCGTCCACATGTGGAACGGCACAGCCGAAACCTTAAACGCCAAACCGGACATCATGAAGACCAAACCGATCAAAATACCGATGGGCAGAGGCTCATCGCTTTTGATGACACTGGCAATGACTTCGAAATCGGCACTGCCCGTAAAGCCGTAAACCAAAGACATGCCATACAACAACATGCCCGACGCCAAGGCGCCCAAGACAAAGTATTTCAAGCCAGCTTCACAAGACCGCGCATCATCGCGGTGAAACGCCGCCAACACATAAAGCGACAAAGACGACAATTCTAACCCCATATACAAAGACATCAGGTTGTTCGCCGACACCATCATCATCATGCCCAAGGTGGCAAAGATGATCAAAATGGCAAATTCAAAGCGATGTGCGCCCTGCATTTCCAGCCAGTTTTGCGCCAAGACAAGCGTAAACACACCCGCCAGCAAGATCAWMRMCTKGSCATMGGYSGCRAAKGCAYCGCTGATRAACATRCCTTCGAACGTGATCAGCGTGCTTCCCGATACGGTAAACACCAAGATCAGCGCCAAACCAAGGCTTAACACGCCCAAGTTTGAAGTCATGCGCGACGCTCTAATAGCACCTTCGGGTGTTGCCCATTTCTGAAACACGCCCAGCATCAACAACGCCATCGCCGCGATGGCGAGAAAGATTTCCGGCATTGYCGGAGCTAGGTTGGGGACTGTAGCCATGGCCATCGTCCTCTACTCCTCTAATTTATTCATCTAGCGACCCGCCAATATGGCAGCAGCGCTGGCGTCTTTAGCCACTTGGACTTGAGACAACAGGTGATCCACAGAAACGTGCATCATATCTAAGAACGATGATGGATAAATACCCATCCACACGGTCAGTATAATCAATGGGGCAAATACCGCCCATTCCCGTGGGCTCATATCGAGCATCTTTTTCAACTCGTCTTTTTCAAGCTTGCCAAAAACAACCCTACGGTACAGGTACAACATATAAGCCGCACTTAAAATCACCCCGGTCAGCAATAACATTGCCACCCAAGTGTTGTCTTCGAACGCGCCCAACAGCACCAAGAACTCGCCCACAAAGCCGCCAGTCCCCGGAAGGCCAACCGAAGCCATCATGAACAACATGAACACCAAGGCATAGGCTGGCATTTTATGCACCAGACCACCATAAGCGGAGATTTCACGGGTGTGCAGGCGATCATAAATGACCCCAACACACAAGAACAAGGCCGCAGAAACCACACCGTGGCTGAGCATTTGATAAATAGAACCTTCAATCCCATTAACGGTCATGGT
>NVTL01000055.1 GCA_002401565.1 Rhodospirillaceae bacterium | reverse complement strand
TCCACACCTTCGCCGGAAGCAATTTTGCGCACGGTGAACGCGGAGTTCAGACCGGCGTTTTTACGGGCAATGCACACACCTTCAAACGCCTGCAGGCGTTCGCGTGTACCTTCAACCACTTTCACTTGAACGCGCACGGTGTCGCCCGGACCGAATTCGGGAATGTCTTTAACAGCCGTGAGCTTGCCAAGCTGCTCATTTTCGAGCTCTTCAATGATGTTCATGGCACTCGTCCTTCTTTTCCTAATTCATTGCCGGAAAATGTTCCGGCGAAACTTCAAAACTCAATTCTTATCGTTCTTAGCGGCCCGTTTATCTTCGTAGGCTTTCCACAAGTCCGGGCGTCTTTCCCGGGTGATGGCTTCGGCCTGTTCGCGCCGCCAAGCACGGATATTTCCGTGGTGACCAGACCTTAAAACATCTGGCACCGTGCGACCCTGCCATTCGACAGGCCGCGTATACAATGGGTATTCTAACAACCCACCTTCGAAGCTTTCTTCGTCACCCGATGCATTTGATCCCATAACGCCGGGAAGCAAACGCACACAGGCGTCGAACAAAACCAATGCCGCAACTTCACCGCCCGACAACACATAGTCGCCGATCGAGATTTCCTCGACATTGTGAGCCTCCAGCACGCGCTGATCGACTCCTTCGTAGCGACCGCATAACACAGCCACGCCCGGCCCTTCGGCCAGTTCCTTCACCCGACTTTGGGTTAAAGGACGACCCCGAGGGGTCATGTACACCAGCGGTAAACCACCAGTGGAATGCTGTGTATCTTGGATCGCTAAATCCAAAACATCGGCTCGCATCACCATGCCCGCGCCGCCGCCACAAGGGCTGTCGTCTACGGTACGATGTTTATCTTGGGCAAAGCCCCGAATATCCACCGTTTGCAAGGCCCACTTCGCCTTTTGTAAAGCCTGACCCGCCAATGACTGCCCCAATGATCCCGGAAACATCTCCGGAAACAATGTCAGCGCCACGGCTTGCCACGTTTGACCTGTCGGTTTGTTTTTGCTGTCAGTCCTCACCTTGCGGTTCCGGATCACCAGCTTCTAACAAACCATCTGGCGGATCAATAACGACCCGCTGGCCTTGGATGTCCACTTCGGGCACGCACGCCTTGGTGAACGGAATCAATACCCGACCGTGGTTTGCACTCGCCACTTCTAAAAAAGGACCGCCGCCGAAATCTTCGACTTCGATCACCTTTCCAAAGTGTGAGCCATCCACAAGTTCCACATCAAGCCCCTGAAGATCGGAAAAGTAAAACTCATCCTCATCCGTGGCGGGCAAGACCGAACGCTCGACATAGAGCATTTGGCCTTTTAAGGCATCAACCGCACTGCGATCTTCAACCCCTTTGATGCGGACCAGAACCACGCCCTTTTGTTGGCCGATGACTTTCAAATCGAAAGTCTTGGTTCCGGTTGCGTCGAACAAAACACCGATCGATCCGATGGACTTTGGTGCAGCGGTATAACTTTTTACCCGCATGTCCCCTTTAAGTCCGCGAGCGGCCCCAATAACACCGACGGGAATTAACCCGGCTTTGACTTGGTTTTGCATCGCGTTCAGACCTTTCGAAAGTCTACAGACAAAGCCTAAGCTTCGGCTGCAGCCTCTTCAGCTGGTGCTTCTTCTGCAGGAGCAGCGGCAGCTTCAGCAGCAGCGGCTTTAGCAGCTTCGGCTTCCGCAATCGCTTCAGCAGCTTTTGCTTCTTTTTCAGCAATACGTTCCAAAGCTTTTGCTTTGGGTTTGTTTTGCTTGGTTTGCTTTGGAATCGCTGGAACAGCGGCCAAACCAGCGGCGCCCAAGAAACGAGCAACGCGGTCAGAT
This sequence comes from Rhodospirillaceae bacterium, assembly GCA_002401565.1. Lineage (GTDB taxonomy): Bacteria > Pseudomonadota > Alphaproteobacteria > Rhodospirillales > Magnetovibrionaceae > JANLGW01. The sequence goes on along the minus strand of NVTL01000055.1, from coordinate 19,941 downwards.
GGCAGTGCACCCAAACCCATCCAATGCTTAATGCGGTCTTCTTTTAAGGTAACGCGCATAGCGTCATCTTTAGCCAACATTGGGTTATATGTGCCGACACGCTCGATAAAGCGGCCATCACGGGGGTTACGGCTGTCCGTAACAACGATACGATAATAGGGGCGTTTTTTAGCGCCGCCTCGGGAAAGTCGAATACGCAGAGACATTTTTCTCGCTATCCTTTTCTAAGTTCAGTTACTCGTTAAAACAAAAATTCACTCAAATCGTAACCACCTTATTTAAAAGGCGGCATTCCTCCGGGACCCATGGGCGGCATTCCACCACCCATACCTTGTCCCATCATTCCAGCAGGCATCCGGCCACCTTTGGCCATTTTGCCTGCTTTTTTCATCATCTTGCTCATCATTAAAAACTGTTTGAGCAAGCGGTTGACCTCTTGTACAGAAGTCCCAGACCCCGCCGCAATACGCTTGCGACGTGACCCGTTAATTATTTTAGAATTGCGCCGTTCCTTGGGCGTCATCGACTGGATGATTGCTTGTTGTTGGGCAATCTTTTTGTCGTCGATGTTGGCGGCGGCCAATTCTTTTTTCGCTTTGCCAATGCCGGGAATCATGCCCATCAGGCCTTTGATATCGCCCATTTTGCGCAACTGGCCCAATTGTTCGCCCATGTCTTCTAGGGTGAACAGGCCTTTCAGTAATTTTTTAGCGGCCTTTTCGGCGTCTTCTTCTTTAACAACTTGAGATACGCGTTCGACCAAACCAACAACGTCGCCCTGACCCAAGATAGAGCCCGCAACACGTTTGGCGTCAAATTCGTCAAGTTCGTCAATTTTCTCACCAACACCCAAAAACTTAATGGGCTTGCCGGTCACAGCCTTCATAGACAACGCCGCACCGCCACGAGCATCACCGTCAATACGGGTTAGCACAATGCCAGTAATGCCGACTTTATCGGCGAATTCTTTGGCGACATTGACCGAATCTTGCCCGGTCATGGCGTCGGTCACCAACAATGTTTCCGACGGATCAACGGCTTTGCTGACCTGAGCCACTTCGTCCATCAATTTTTCATCGATGTGCAAACGACCCGCGGTATCCAACAGAACCACGTCATAGCCTTCGTTGCGGCCCATTTTTAAGGCGCGTTTGGCAATCGCGACGGGTTGTTCGCCAAAGACAATCGGCAATACAGCAAGGCTGTTTTGATCACCCAACTGTTGAAGCTGTTGTTGAGCGGCCGGACGGTAAATATCCAAAGACGCCATCAAGACTTTTTTCTTGTCCCGGCGGGTCAGGCGTGCGGCAATTTTCGCGGTGGTTGTGGTTTTGCCAGAGCCCTGAAGGCCGACCATCATCACAACGTTGGGCGGATTTCCATGAACGCGCAAAGGTTCAGGTTCAGCACCCAACATTTCCACCAGTTCATCGTGGACAATTTTGACCACCATTTGACCCGGTGTAATGGACCGAACAACGTCTTCGCCAACGGCTTTGACTTTAACTTTTTCGATGAAGTCTTTAACAACAGGCAGAGCAACGTCGGCTTCCAACAGGGCAACACGGACTTCGCGCATGGCCTCAGAAACATCTGATTCCTTAAGCGCTCCGCGGCCTTTAAGCTTGTCGAATACATCGCCAAGCCGTTCTGTTAAACCTTCAAACATGCGTACTCAAAACCTTAAAAAGTTAGCAAACCTGCAAAACGCAAAACACGCCAGTGCGCGAAACTCGCGGATTGGCGGCACCCAAAGGGTGATGTGCGAACAGCAATGTTGCTGAATGATGCGCTTATTTAGCCAGTTCTATGCAAAATGTCAATTCACAAGTTGCGTCCCGGTTAACTTTATCACAAGTGGTTGTCACACAATGGTAAATGGTTGTATTGTCTTGCCAGTTACACGATCAACACCAAGGAGTGCATACACGATGAGCAGACGTCCCCCAAAAGAAGCGCCGGATCCAATTGATACTCATGTTGGGCAGCGTCTGAAAGCTCGTCGCGTAGGATTGCGCATCAGCCAATCCGAAATTGGCAAGGCCCTTGGTGTTACCTTCCAGCAAATTCAAAAATACGAAAACGGGGCCAATCGCGTGGGCGCCAGCAATTTGTATAAAATGGCTCAGGCTTTGGATGTGGAAGTCTCTTACTTTTACGAAGACATGCCGTCAGCGGCAAAACTTCAGTCTTTATCGGACAATCCGGCCAGCATTTTTGAACATGATCCAATGGCTCAACCGGAATCCATTAAGCTGATCCACAACTATTTTAGGATCATCAGTCCCGGCGTACGCACCCGTGTTTTCCAATTGGTGAAATCCATTGCGGACCAAAACAGCCAATCTCTGACCGACGACAAAGACGAATAAACTACGGCTCAGCTTCACGGTGAACCGCTGACGTACGAATTTGGCCCATCACTTCACACTTTACTGGTGTTTAAAATTTTAAACTATACTAAGTAGTGTGCAACCTATATAATGCAACTATACAATTACACAACTCAATCATCAAGCTTCTTCGAAGCTGATATGAGGATACTTGCATTATGGTTTCCCCTACGGATCTCAAAACACCCGATTTTGACGAGATTATTCCACGCCGAATCGTTCATTTACGTGAGGTCTTAGAGTTCACAGCCACCGACCTTGATCGATGCGCTGATTTTAGTTTGGGCACGGTGAGAAGCTTAGAACGCAAAGTCCAACGCGTTTATGCACATCACCTGATCAAGATCAGCCAAGCCACAGGTGTTGATCTCAATTATTTTTATGACGCGACGGAAACGTCGTCGCCGTCCAACTCTGCCAAACATCAAGAAATGTTTCGTTTGTTAGAATTTTATCACCAGCTCGACAATGCCACGACGAAACGCAATGTCTTTGAATTGATTGAAGAGATCGCTTTGGAACAAGCAGAATAATAAACCATGATCGCCAAGGGGTAGACTTTTTGCTCGATTCCCCCCATATATCCGGACATGACACAGCTTGAATTTAGAAAAATGCACGGACTCGGCAACGATTTCGTTATTGTTGATGACCGCGACGGGACGTTAAACCTCGCGGGCGATGACGTGCGTGCGCTTTCYGACCGCCAYYWRGGCATCGGCTGTGATCAATTCATCACMTTGGAAAAAGCKACRRATTYAAGYGCCGACATYTTCATGCGCATTCAYAATCCMGAYGGMAGYGAAGCCGRAGCGTGCGGCAAYGCCACRCGWTGCGTCGCGKCSYTGATYATGNGKSRAAWCNGAGCAATCCCAAGCGGTCATTCAAACCCGTGCAGGCCTTTTAAATTGTGAACATTTGGGCGATGGCCAATATCAAGTCGACATGGGCCCGGCCCAGTCCGATTGGCAAGTCGCCCCCATCAGTACCGGACCGTTAAGCAACGGCATGGTGATTGATATGGGCAACCCGCATATTGTGTTTGTGGTTGACGATGCCCAAGGCGTTGATCTTTGCACATTCGGCCCCCAAATTGAAAACCACAGTCATTTCCCTGACCGCACCAATGTTGAAATCGTCGAAATTATTTCGCCCACGAAAATCCGTATGCGGGTTTGGGAACGCGGCGCGGGCATTACACAGGCCTGTGGGTCTGGGGCGTGCGCGGCTTTGGTTGCCACGGCTCATCAAAACTTAACCGAACGCAAAGCCGATGTTGTTTTAGACGGCGGAACGTTGAGCCTTGAATGGTTGGACAACGGCAATGTCTTAATGACCGGCCCCGTCGCCACCAGTTTTTTAGGCACGCTTGATCTTTCAAACCTAAGGTCAGGCTTATGAGCACCCCAACATCGGAAATTGTCACACTTGGGTGTCGCCTCAATACCTTGGAAAGTGAAGTGATGCGCGATGAATTGGCCAAGGCCAATATTCACGACGCCATCATCATCAACACCTGTGCGGTCACGGCGGAAGCCGAACGCCAAGCCCGCCAAACCATTCGCCGTTTGCGCAAAGATCGCCCAAATGCTCGCATCATTGTCACCGGATGCGCGGCCCAACTGGACCCGGAAAAATTCGCCAGCATGGCTGAGGTTGACCGCGTGGTGGGCAACGCCGAAAAGTTAAACGCCGAAACCCTTTTGGGTGAGGATGGCATTCACGTCACCGATATTGCCCAAGTCCGCGAAACCGCGGGGCATTTGGTGCACGGATTAGACGGACGCACCCGCGCCTTTGTCATGGTTCAACAAGGCTGCGACAACAGCTGCACGTTTTGTATTATTCCCGCCGCGCGCGGACCGRACCGTGCGGCACCCCTGGACCAAATTATAGCTCAAGTCGAAAAGCTGGTCTCGACCGGCCACAAAGAAGTGGTTCTGACGGGCGTCGATATTGCGGCTTACGGCGAAGACATCGGGCTGTGCGATGAAAACGGTTCGGGCTTAAGCCTTGTGATCCGCAGTCTTTTGGACGCTGTGCCTGAACTTAGGCGTCTGCGCCTCAGCTCGCTTGATCYCGCACGTTTGGGCGATGAATTTTTTGATCTTTTAAAATCTGAACCGCGTTTAATGGCGCACTTGCACTTAAGCCTGCAAGCCGCCGACGATATGGTGCTGACCCGTATGAAACGCCGCCACCGGGTCTGCGATATTGCTGATTTGGTCAAACGTGCCAAAGCCGCGCGGCCCGACATCGTTTTTGGGGCCGATCTGATCGCGGGCTTTCCCACCGAAACCGACGACATGGCCCAAACCACATTCGACAACGTTAAAGATTGGGGTTTTCAATACCTGCACGTTTTCCCGTATTCCAAACGTCCGGGGACGCCCGCCGAACGCATGCCGCAGGTTCCGGGCGACGTCGCCAAGTCCCGCGCCAAAGCTTTACGGAATTTAGGCCAAGCCAGCCTTGAGCATCATTTTAAAGATTTGGACGGAACTGTTCAGGCCATTTTGGTGGAAAAAGATGGATTTGGGCGCACAGAAAGCTTTGCCCCCGTACGTTTTGATGCGACTGTAAAGCCCGGTGATATTGTCCATATGCAGATAACAGGTTCACAAAATGGTGAACTGACGGCTCACCCGTTTTTAGCGAGCAAATGCCCTTAAGCATTGCCCTGAGGATGGTCTAAAGCATCTGTCTGCAAAGGCATGCGGCCATCGGGATCTTGTTCCATCAATGTGGCAACCGCATCATACGTTTGTGCATTGGCTTCCATTTGTTCAGCAATATCAGGATTCTGTGCCCCAAGGTCACGAAAAAAAGTGGCCGCGTTGCGCAATAGATTTACAGCGATGTCAGAATGTCTTGCCATAGTCAACGCCCCAATCAATTGTATTTAAACTTAAATCGTAATGTTTAAATAATACCCCGTAGGCACATCTCCGCGCAACGGTTGATCTGAATGTAGGGCGTGGTCGAGGCGTTTTAAAGAGGCTTTATTTTGCGGACTGTCTTCTTCGTTCAACACATTTGCCCGACGCGAAACATCCCCAGCTTGAGCGTAGCCTTTTGGGGCATCTGCGCGTTTGCTGTTGGGCAGGGAAGTTGTAACAACGGGTGTTGAAATTTTCGTCATATCAGCCATAAGCGTAATTTTGACACGAAACCATTAAAGAAGAGTCAATGCAGAGCCTTTATAAAAAAAAGCCGCACGCGAAAAAACGTGCGACTTAAAAGGACGACGTAACTTATCCTCTAAACTTTGTTATCTAGACCTTAATATCCACACTATGGCCACGTGATTCAGACGCGGCCTCAACCGGAGCAGGCTCCGAGGCTTCTTGTACAGAAATTTTTGAGGCTTGATTTGTGGCTTCTACTGCGGCAGCACTGACAAGTTGGTCAACCTGAATGGTTTGACGCACCATATTCAGGGACTGTTGCACATTTTGGGCTGAGCCAGCCATATTTACAGACATAACGTATCTCCTCTTCTAGGAAGCGTATGGACGTACTGTCCAATCTTTCCAACATTCGTAAGATATTATATAGCACACGTTAACGAAAAAGTAAAGTTTCGGAAATCAAACAAGTGCCCCTCACCGAATGGTAAGGGGCGCTTGATGAGAAAGTCTATGATCGAAAAACTTAAGCGTTGGCTTCTAACGCCGCAACGCCGGGCAAAGTCTTGCCTTCGATCCATTCCAAGAAGGCACCGCCTGCTGTGGAAATATAGCTGAAATCGTCTGCGGCGCCAGCTTTAACCAAGGCCGCAACCGTATCACCACCACCCGCAACAGAAGTCAATTGACCTGCTTTGGTAAGACGTGCAGCGGCTTGAGCGGCTGAGTTTGTACCCACATCAAAAGGTTCAATTTCAAACGCGCCAAAAGGACCGTTCCAAACCAAAGTTTTGCAGGTCGCCAAACGAGCTTCGACGTCGGCGATGGATTTAGGACCAATGTCCAAAGCCATTTTATCGGACGGAATAGCATCAATATCGACGGCTTCGTTTGCTGCGTTTGCGGCAAATTGGGAAGCCACAACCACATCAACAGGAAGAACAATTTCACAACCGTTTTCGGCAGCTGTAGCAATGATTTTTTTGGCTTCGTCCGCCATGTCTTTTTCACAAAGAGAAATACCAACGTCGTGGCCTTGAGCATACAAGAAGGTGTTGGCCATGCCGCCACCGATGATGATCATGTCTACTTTTTTGGACAGGTTGCCCAAAACTTCCATTTTGGTGGAAACCTTTGCCCCGCCAACAACGGCAGCAACAGGCTTAACCGGTGAACCAAGGGCCGAACCCAAAGCTTCCAATTCGGCCTGCATCAAACGACCCGCAGCAGCGGGCAATTTACGCGCCAAAGCTTCGGTCGAAGCATGTGCACGGTGAGCGGTCGAAAAAGCATCATTCACAAAGAAATCGCCTAGGCTGGCCAGTTCGCTCGCAAAAGCATCGTCATTGTCGGTTTCGCCCGCATGAAAGCGAACGTTTTCCAACATGGCAACATCACCATCGTTCATGGCAGCCACAACCGCTTTGGCATTATCGCCAATGGTATCGGTCGCAAAAGCAACGTCGCAGCCCAATGCAGAGGCCATGGCGTCCGCAACAGGTTTCACGGTCAAATCGGGAACCACTTCGCCCTTTGGACGCCCAAAGTGCGTCACGATAATAACTTTAGCGCCACGGGCTGTGAGTTCTTTGATGGTTGGGACGGTACGGTCGATACGGGTGGTATCGGACGGTTTGCCGTCTTGCATCGGTACGTTCAAATCGGCCCGCAATAATACGCGTTTGCCGCTGACATCCAGATCATCAATTGTTTTGAAGTTGCTCATAAAATTAGCTCCTGTTGCAGGCCTTAGCCTGTCGTCCCTGTTGTGTATGATTTGCTGGCGGTTTTATGCGGGTTTCTGTGCAAAAAGGCAAGGATTTATGGGGCGGGTAGCGTCAAATTTGCCCGCAATCCGCCAAGGTCCGAAGCCCCAAGTTCCAGTTTACCCAAATACATTTCCGCCAAATCGGTAACAATGTTCAGCCCCAGACCGCTGCCCGGCGTGGCTTCGTCCAGGCGTTTGCCTCGTGCCAGCACGGCTTCCCATTTGTCTTCGGGCACACCGGCCCCGTTGTCGTCAATGCTGATCACCGTGTCTTTACCGATCAGCTCGACACTGACCCGCACGCGGCCCGCCGACCATTTGCATGCATTGTCCATCAGATTGCCGAGCATTTCTTCGATGTCTTGGCGATCCCCAACCACGTATTGGCCCCGCACGTTGACCAAAGAAATACGCACGTCTTCGCCATCGCCCGGTCCCCGGTGCATATGAATGCGTTCCAAAGTGCGTTGCAGGCCTGCGACAATTTCGCCGATGTCGGCTTTTAAGCCCGGCGCCCCCAAGCCACCCGCAGCCCGCGCGCGGGCCAAATGCCGCGTCACCAATTCGTTCATCGCTTCGACCTGTTCGCTTAAAGTACGTCCCGTATCGCCCTTCAAAACATCGGCTTCGTTCGTCAATACCGCCAAGGGTGTTTTTAAAGCATGGGCCAAATTGCCCGCGTGTGTTCGGGCGCGTTCAATCACTTGGGCATTGTGGTCCAACAATTCATTCAAATCTGCGACCAAGGGTTCGACTTCGCTGGGATAGCGTCCGGTCAAACGTTCGGTTTTACCAGCGTGAATATCGGCCAGTTTTTTGCGTAAAAGTTTGAGCGGCTTTAGGCCCAAAATCACCTGCAAAATCACCGCAAAAGCAAGACTAAAACCCAAGATTAACAACGAGGCAATCGTCGTTTCCCGGAACTCTTCCATGGCGTTTTCAATGACGGCGGCGGGGCCCGTAAAATAAATGGTTATATTGTGCTGCAAACCCGGCAACGCCACGGTTTGTCCAACCACCCGCAAACGTTTGTTGCGCGGCCCGAAAATATAAAAGCCTTGGGGGGGCTTGCCCAGCTCGGGAACCTCGGCTGGCAAGGCCAACGTGGCGTCCCATTCGGACCGGGAACGATCAATCACGATACCATCTTGCACAACTTGCCAATACCAGCCAGAAAGCGGGCGAATGAACGAGGGGTCCGTGGGGCGATGGGTTAAGTTCAGCTTGCCGTCAACGACTTCGGCATAAGACAAAACTTCCTGCACATGGCGGCGCAGGCCAATATCAAATGAGTTCTGTACGTGGGTGCGAAAGCTTTGCCCCAACACCGCACCGCCAACCCCCAAAGCCAAGCCAATCCAGGCAATGGATAAAACAATCAGACGGAAACTGACGGAACGAAAAAACATGTTTTATGCATTTTCCCCAGGCGGGTTCATGGAATAACCACGTCCGCGGTGCGTTTTGATCAGTTCAGGGGTCAATTTTTTGCGCAATCGAGCGATAAACACTTCGATGGTATTTGAATCCCGGTCGAAATCTTGGTCATAGATGTGTTCGATCAATTCGGTTTGCGAAACCACGCGGCCCTGATGATGCATAAAATAAGTCAGGACTTTAAATTCATGAGCCGTCAGCGAAATGGTTGCGCCATCCATGGTGACTTTGCCTGTGCGGGTGTCTAAATTCACCGGGCCACATTCCAAAATCGGCGTGGCATGGCCTGCGGAACGGCGGATCAACGCCCGAATACGCGCCAACAATTCTTCCATATGAAASGGYTTGGTCAAATAATCATCGGCMCCGGCATCAAARCCMGCRACCTTTTCGTTCCAGCTGTCGCGCGCGGTCAAGATCAAAACAGGCATATCGCGGCCAGCAGCACGCCAATGGTTCAGCACGGTAATACCGTCGACTTTGGGCAAACCTAAGTCCAACACCACCGCATCATAGGGTTCGGTGTCGCCGAGAAACTCGCCTTCTTCGCCATCGGGGGCTTCGTCTACGCTGTATCCCGCTTCGGACAGGGCACGATTGATTTGACGCCGGAGATCCGGTTCGTCTTCCACCACCAAAACTCGCATTATTTATCCCCTCTTATATTCGTAAAAATTCTTTAATTTAATCATCATGATTATCCTTACGGTTCGATGAAAGAAGCTTAAGGGTTTTCGCGTCATATTTCAATTTAACAAGATTCCCGTCTGTGGTCAGAATTTTGATTTCGTAAATGAAAATTTTGCCTCTTTCAGAACCACCCCATTCATCCGCGTCTTCGTCTTCCAGCTCAATTTTTACAATATCGCCTTTGTAATCTTTTTCAACAATACCCAACAATTCGCTTAAAGGGGCCACTTCACCAGCCAACACAGCTTTGCGGGCCATGTCTTGTTTGTCTTCGTCGGCCCAAATCGGGGTACTGAAAATCAATCCAGACAAAACCGAAAGAAACATAAGTTTTTGACGTTTAAACATAACAGCGTCTTTCTTTAGCGAATAAAATAGTAAACAACAGCCACGGCCAAAGCCACGGCAAAGGTGGGACGGATGATCCCGGTTGAACGAATACTTTCGGCCTTTACGTCGGCATCTATTTCTTTGTTACCCGTGATCATCGCGCGGGGCAAGTTTTCCCGCGTGATAAAACCGTGTACAAAAACGCCAACAATATGACCGACGATCAAAAACAGCAACAAATTGGCAAAGCCTTCGTGGGTTTCGCCAAAAATGCCGCCCGCGATGTGGGCCAAGGGACCAACATAACCGTCTTCGCTGGACATCAGACCGGTCAGAACCGACAACAACAACACCACCAACAAAGCGATGACCATCCACCCGCCCAACGGGTTATGCCCTGTGGAATGCGGTGGACGAAAAGCGATAAAGCGTTTGGTATAGTCTTTCACCACATCAGGCCCGTGCACAAAGTCGCCAAAGCGAGCATAACGACTGCCGATCACGCCCCAAATGGTGCGAAAGGCAACAAAACCAATCAACAGGGTTCCCGAATAGATGTGGATCATAAAGGCATTGCCATCGGCTTCTGAAGAAATCCACACCACCAGCACCATAAAGACCAAAGCCCAGTGGAAAATACGCGTGGGGAAATCCCAAACCTTAACGGTCTGGTGACCTCCGCCCGAGGCATCTYGTCCATTTAGACTAGGCTTGTCATTCATCGTTAACCTGTCTTTCTATAGTTTTCAACATGTTAATGGCATAAATTGTACGCCCTTTGTTTGAAACTATGGGCTTTTCAAGATGAATGTTTGCTGAATGAAAAAGTCAGTGAATGTTCAGTTTGTATTGCTTAGTATATGTCAACATTGTCGAAAGTGATATTTGACAACATTATTTCGGTTGGGAGGCCGACATGACAGAAAACACACAAGATAAAAACCAAGATACCGATCAAGGCACAGATCAAACCAATGATCATGGCGAAGGCAAAAGCCGCATGGTTAAAGTTTGGGACCTGCCGACGCGGATGTTCCATTGGACTTTGGTGGCGATGGTCCTCATTGGCTATCTGACCGGATGGGTGTTTGCCGAAAACACCATGGGCATTCACCTGTGGGCCGGTTACATCACCGTGTTCTTGCTTGTGTTCCGCCTGACGTGGGGCATCTTTGGCTCTGAATACTCCCGCTTAGAGACCTTTGTCTTTACGCCCAGCCACATCATCGAACACATGAAAGAGCTGATCACGCTGCGCCCCGTAAAACATTACATCGGCCACAACCCCACCGGATCAATGATGGTGTTTGGCTTGCTGTTCGTTTTGGCGACAATCACCTTATCAGGCCTGATGGTCTTGGGCGGTGAAGAAAATCAAGGCCCCATGGCGGGTGCCGCCACCTATGCCGTCGGCGACATGGCCGCCACCGTTCACAATGGATTTGTTATTCTTTTGTTGGCGATGATTGTTGCCCACGTGGGCGGCGTGTATATGGAAATGAAACTGACCGGAGAAGAGCTGATCAAATCCATGATCACCGGTTTGAAAAAAATTCCGGCCAACACACAGGACTTAAAACATCGCAATGCCCGTCCATTGGCGGCGATTGTGGTGATGATTGCCGTATTGGGCCCCGCAGGCACCGTTTTGTGGGCTATGTCTGCTATGCCCCCATCGGGACTGTTGGATTTAGAACCCAACGATGTTTACGAGTCAGAATGCGGCGATTGCCACAGCCCGTTCCACCCCAGCCTGTTGTCTTCGGACAGTTGGACCAAAATGATGCTGGATTTGGAAAATCACTTTGGCGATGACGCGACGCTGGGCGATGACGCCACCGCCGTAGAAATCACCACCTACCTGACCAAATACGGTGGCGACAAATGGGATACCGAAGCCGCCAACCGTTTCCGTGTGGTTGATCCCAAAGCCCCGTTCCAAATTACCGCGACGCCGTATTGGATTCGCAAACACAAAGACGTTAACCCCGAATTTTTCAAACTTAAAAAAGTGGGCGTCAAATCAAACTGTGGGGGCTGTCATACAGACCATTACAGTGGCAGTTTTGACGACCAAAAAATTAAAATCCCAAAGGAGAAAAAACAATGAAATCCGTAAAATTACTTGTTTGTGCATTAGCTCTTGTTGCCGTTGCCGGCACCGCTCAAGCCGCTGGCGACGCCGCTGCGGGCAAAGCCTTTTATGACAAAGAACATGCAGGCAATAAATACGCCACGTCTGCGGGTGTAGCGGCTGTGGGTTGCGTCAGCTGCCACGGCGCGAACCCAAAATCAGAAACAAAACACATCAAAACCGGCAAAATGAGCGGCCCTATGGCGGCTTCTGCAGGCTGGGTTGACCCTAAAACCGGATCAAAACGTTTTGCCAACGCGAAAAAAGTCGCTAAATGGTTCAAGCGTAACTGCAAAGGTGTTCTGGGCCGCGAATGCACAGCAACCGAAAAAGCAAACTTCATCGCTTACTTGAAAAGCCAATAAGCCTTTTCAAGTCTAAGACAAATAAAAAGGCCCCAGAGCAATCTGGGGCCTTTTTTATTTATTCTTCAGCTTTCTCAGGCCTCATCACACTTGGGATAATGCGTTGAATACGCAGCGCTTGAAAGCCCTTTACCTCTGCCGCCTTTTGCTCCAGCAACTTCACGACTTCACGCGCCCAATCCTTTTCCGCTTTTAACTCTCTATCCAAGTGCCCAGTTTCATACCTACTTCCCAAAGCATAGAACACCTCACGCCAGTTTGCTTTTGGTGAGACCAGCCATGCATCAACGAAATCCTYGGGGGCAATCTCAGATAACACAGGAACGCCTGCATACAGATTTTCGCCTGCATTAGTATAACTAACGTGTTCTCTAAAAGCATTCCCATCAGATTTCACCAAATCAAGTAGATTAACCACGATTTCCGGAAACTGCTTTTCAAAGGCCTGTGCCCTTGCGTCAATTAAATGCTCAAAAATTTCTTTGAATTGTTCTTTTATATTTGCTAAATCCCAATATTGACAACCTCCATAAGCAGTGGCCAAACCATGCTCACCTCGAGAGCCGCGCTCTTTGGCTGGAAGTCGGTCAGCGGCAAGAAGATCATCTATATATAACTTGCATCCATCAATAATTTTGACGATGTCATCATCAAGTTCACCCTCCTTAGACATTAGCATACGAAGGGTGAAAATTTGAAGCATCTCTCCTGGAACTGTAACCGTTCGATTTTCAAATTGCGCCTGCATTGCCTCTATTGCTACATTGAGGACCTCATCCTCCAATTGATCAAAGTCCATGACAACCCTCCAAGGAGGAGCCTCTTCCGGTTTAAGGAAATAAGGGCTATCATTTAATGAACTACAAATTGTCTCCTTGTCATAACGTCCTTCAATCAACATCTGAATAATCAAATCATCGTGCAGAAGATTGTCATTTAAGCCWACTGAGCCATATTTTTTATCGGCCACAAGGAAATTGGGTTCTTCAGACTGATCCGTTTTAGAATCCGTCTGCTTGGCATAATGTTGCTGTACAGCATTACGGCGATCTCTTAAATCGGCCTCAACCAGAAAACCGCTACGGACTTCTATATTTAAGGCCGAAAACAGCCTTACTAAGGTATCCATCACCCCTAATTTTTCCAGATGCTCTTTATCTAATGATTCAAAAAGGCGCCCCAAGTCTTCTATGACATGCCTCAAAATTCTAAGTGAGCCCGCCTCGGAGTCTTTGAATATTTCAATGATTGCCGGATTATGTGTCGTTACAAATTTTAATTTTTCAGGCCCAAGAATATCATTTTTATCTTTGAAAAATTTAGAACAAAAGGCACCGAATGCAGCTGAAATATTAGGCTCAACCTTTATGGTCTGCCCAAATAGTTTTTCTTTTTCTACATTAAATTCACCAACTATTTTTTCATCGTGTGCAATAACGACAACTCGACAATGATGGTGTTCAACATATGTATTAATAACGCCAAGTTTATCCTTCGTGTTGATGTTACATCTTTCTAAATCATCAAAAATTATAGTCCGCTTTTTATTCACGTTTTGACGAAAAACAGCATTCAGCATCTTTGGCACAGTACCTAACAGAGAAGCTAAACCACCAAGTCCCTCAGCGGCCTTTCCGGCCCCACCCACAAAAGATTTCACCTTAGCCATTTTCGGGTCCATTACGGCAAGCACGGCTGCGTGCACATCATCTGCTGTTTGAAGCCCAAATAAACTTACGTAGTATTCCTCATCCTTTTCAAATATTTTTCTAACCTGATATGTCTTTCCCGTGCCCCATTCTCCCGTAACCAAAACGGCGTATCCGGGAGCTTCGCGGTTTTTATAATAATTTAAATACTCTTCCAGATGAGATTCCATGACGTTTACCCTATCCAAGCTGATTCTATGTAAGGATGTATTTAACAGGAATAGTTAAAGAATACCTAGTTGATTAAATAGTGGGTGGTGGTCTGCCCACAAAAAAAAGCGTGGCATCCTTACGGACACCACGCTTTATTCTTTTTCAGATTGCGAACTAAGAGCTACCGAGCTTGCAGCCGTTTAATTTCCGTTGCCGCCTCACCCATTCCGGCTTGGTCGCCCAGCACGCGATAGGCGTTTTCTAGGCGTTTCCAGCCTTCCAGATTGTCTGGATCAGCCTTCTGTTTATCGGCCAAGCGTTGCACCATGTTTGCGATCATAGATTTTTGATCGCCTGAGGACATGCTTTGCGCGTCGATGATTTGTTGACGCGTTGGGCCGGGCGTGGCTGAAGTTGAAGACGTCACTGAAGACGCAACAGGAGCACTTGGTGTCATCGTTGCCGGGCCCATAGACTTGGTGCCTTGCAGACGGGAGATTTGCATCATGGCATCGGCCATTTTGCCCTTGTCGCCCAAAACTTTGTAAGCATTGGCAAGGCGTTTCCAGCCTTCTAAATCATCCGGATTGTCTTTTAACTTATCGGCCAAGCGCGTCACCATGGATTGGATCATCGCGTTTTGATCGGTGCCAGACATGCTTTGTGCATCTTGGATTTGTTCTTGTGTTGGACCGGAGGCGGGCACGTCGAGTTTAGCCTGCATGGGCGCCATCATTTTTACAGCGGGAACGGAAAGACCTGATTTTTTAGCCAAGGCTTTCATGCGGTCTTGAATATTGGGCACCCATTCGCCATTGGACGGCGAAATGCTCAGCAAGCCTGCGTATTCATCCATAGCACCCTGATCATCCCCTACCACTTGACGTTCAATCGCCAAATAATAATAGGTCATAGGATTGCCCGGCATGGCGATTTTAGCTTCTTTAAACAACGCTGCGGCGGCGGGTGTAACCACGTCATCAGCATCAACAAACATGGCTTCGGCCAAGGCCATCAGGGCTTCGGGATTACGATTGGTTAGGGACACCAATTTTTTGTAAGCCAGAATTGAACCTTGCGAATTGCCAATCATTTGACGGGCCTGAGCCAATCTGGCCCAGTTGTTTGGATTGGTTGGGTCTTCTTCGATTTGGGTCTTGATGTTATCGATCATTTTTTGCAGTTGCGCGATGCGGGTATTCACATCCCCATCCTTGGGCTGTTCACGCGTGGCAATCGGATAATCTTTTATGGTCGGTTCGCCCAAGCTCATATACATGGCAAACGCGCCCGCCGGAATCATCACGACAATCATCATGACCATCCATTTGGGGAGGGGTGTATTTTTGAGGACAACGTCGGCTTCGGTGGCGATGGCCAACATGCGCCGTTCAATTTCGGTGCGCGCCGACGTGGCTTGGTCTGCGGACAAAACACCGCGTTCTAAGTCTTTATCAATTTCGACCAATTGATCTTTATAGACCGTCAAATCAAAATCACCGCGCGCAGGCGCGACTACGGCTTTTGATTGTTTTAACATCGGTGCCAAAAGGCTAAGCAAAGAAAGTACGGTCAATATTCCCGCAGAAATCCACAAGATGGTCATGCGTCGTCATCTTTCAAGAGAGCGTCAAGGCGCTTTCGTTCGTCATCACTTAAAGGGGCTGTTTGGGGATTGGCGGCAACCGCTGTGGCATCATCGTTGCTTTTGTTGCGGCGATAAAAACTCACCACGGCAAACATACCAAATACGGCAATCACGCCGGGGCCAATCCACAACACCAAGGTCGAGGCTTTAAACGGGGGGTCCAGCAAGACAAAGTCGCCATACCGATCGACCATATAGGCCAAAACCTGTTCATTAGTATCACCGCTGGAAATACGGTCGCGCACCAAAATCCGCATGTCCCGAGCCAAATCGGCATTGGATTCATCAATGGGTTGGTTCTGACAGACCACACAGCGTAAACTTTTGCCCAACTCACGAGCGCGAGCTTCTAATGCCGGGTCGCTGAGAATTTCGTCGGGTTCAACCGCAAAGGATGGGCTTGGCGAAAAGACCGCCAATGCCATCACAAACATGAGGGCTCTTAACATCATTCTTTTCGAAGCTCCTGAATTAACGGCCACAAGGTTTTTTTCCAAACTGAAGAACTTATGGGACCCGTTTGTTTGTACCGAATCACGCCTTTTTTATCGACCAGGAAGCTTTCCGGAGCCCCCGTTACGCCGAATGAAATCGCGACTTTCGATTGCGGATCATTCCCGATCAAAGTGTAGGGATTGCCATATTTTGCCAACCAACGCGGTCCGGCTGCCGGATCTTTTTCACGCCAATCCACACCATAAATGGGAATAAGGTTTTGGTCTTTGATGCGCATCAAAAACGGGTGTTCAGACAAACACGCCACGCACCACGATCCGAACAAATTGACCAAGGTCACTTGACCGACTAAGTCTTTCGAACCCCAGCCTTTACCGTGGCCTTGAATACCGGGCATTGCAAACGGGGCAACTTCGCGGTTAATCAAAACCGAGGGCAAGAGGTTAACGGATTTGCCTTCGCTGACTTGTTTCAATTGCAGTATGGCAAAAAAGCCAACCACAACCAACACGGCCAAGGGCAGGAAATAGGTGAGTTTTTTCATAACGCCCCCTTCCCCTATTCAGCCGGCACAGCCGCTTTGGGCGTAACCCCAGTTTTAGATTTGGTCGGCGCCCCAATGCGGTGACGACGATCGGTCAAACTGACGATTGATCCCAACACCAAGAACATTGAACCCACCCATAACCACAAAACCAAAGGATTGTGATAAATGCGCATCACGTATCCGCCGCTGCTGTCTTGGTTGCCCAAAGCCACATACAAATCGGCCCAGAATGTGGTTTCGATGGCGGCTTCGGTTGTTGGCATGCCCTTAACCGGATAATTGCGGTTTTCAGGATACAATATTGTGTACGCTTTGCCGTTTTTGGTCACTTCAACGGTGCCCACGGTCGCCACATAGTTCGGCCCTTGGGCTTCATGAACGCCTTGGAACGTATATTCGTAACCAGCCAACATCACGCTGTCGCCAACATTCATCACTTGAATGCTTTCTTGTTTCCAAACGGTCGAACCAATCATACCCGCCACGGCAATGCCCAAACCACCGTGGGCCAAAGTCATGCCCCACGAAGACCGGGGAATGCTGAACAAGCGTCGAAAACTTTCGCTTGGCGATGCTCTGAACAGTTTAATGCGTACAGCAATTTCGGTCAGCGTGCCCACCACCAGCCAAGCGGCCAAGCCACTGCCCAGTATGGAAAGAATGCTGGCGTCTTCCATCAAGAAACTGTTGGCGATGACGATCAAGGCGGCCGCACCCAACGCCACAAACAATTGTTTGAACGCACGAGCAACATTGCCACGTTTCCAGGCCATCAAAGGACCAAAGACCATCACGACAAGGGCTGGCACCATCAACGGAATAAACACCGCATTAAAGAACGGTGGGCCCACCGAAACCTTGCCGCCGCCAATGGCGTCCAAGAACAACGGATAAAGCGTGCCCAACAGCACCGCAGCAGTCGCCACGGTCATCAACAAATTGTTCAGCAACAATGAGCCTTCGCGAGACACAGGTTGGAACATGCCACCGGCTTTTAATTGTGGAGCGCGGATGGCGAACAAGGTGAACGACCCCCCGACCACAACCAACAACAGCCCTAAAATAAACACACCACGTTCCGGATCGGAGGCAAACGAATGCACCGAAGACAGAACACCAGAGCGCACGATAAAGGTGCCCAGTAACGAGAACGAGAACGCCACGATGGACAAGAAAATAGTCCAGCCCTTTAACGTATTGCGTTTTTCCACAACGATGGACGAATGCAACAAGGCGGTGCCGACTAACCACGGCATAAACGAGGCATTTTCAACCGGGTCCCAGAACCACCAGCCACCCCAGCCGAGTTCATAATACGCCCACCAAGATCCCAATACGATGCCGGCGGTCAGGAAACCCCACGCTGCCAATGTCCATGGACGAACCCAACGGGCCCAAGCCGCATCCACACGTCCCTCGATGAGGGCAGCAATCGCAAAAGAGAACGCTATCGAAAATCCAACGTAGCCTAAATATAGCAACGGTGGGTGAAACGCCAAGCCCGGATCTTGCAACAATGGGTTCAAATCACGGCCATTAAAGGGTGCCGGGAACACACGTTCAAACGGGTTAGACGTATACAAAATAAACAAATAAAAGCCCAAAGCGATGAGGGCTTGGATGCCCAACACGCGTGCTTTGAGAGCGGGCGGAAGATTGCGACCAAAGGCGGCCACAGCCATGCCGTAAATCGCCAAAATCAAAACCCACAACAACATGGACCCTTCGTGGTTGCCCCACACACCGGCAACCTTATAAAGCATCGGTTTGTCGGTATGGGAATTCATCACCACGTTGAGCACAGAAAAATCAGACACCACGTGCGCATACGTTAACGCGCCAAAGGCAAAGATTGCCAACATCGCCTGCACAATTGCCGCCGGAGTGGCAAAATCCATCCACGCCTGTTCGCCCCGGTGCGCGCCAACCAGTGGTACAACGGTTTGAAAAACAGCAACCATCAAGCCCAAAATCAGGGCGAAGTGTCCAAGTTCTACGATCATTGGGCGGGTACCTTTGTTCCAGCGGGAGCGCCCGCGTCTTCGGGTTTCCAGTTTCCTGATTTTTTCAGAGATTCTGCGACTTCGGGCGCCATGTAATTTTCGTCATGTTTCGCCAAAACTTCACTGGCAACAAACACACCGTTCACATAACGACCTTCGGCAACGATGCCTTGGCCTTCGCGGAACAAGTCCGGCAACAGGCCATTATAAGAAACCTGTACGGTATTTTCCATGTCGGTTACACCAAACATGACAACGGGAGACCCGTCTTCACGTCGAACAGAATCTTCCACGACCAAACCACCCAGACGCAAACGCTGCGTTTCTTTGGGCTGTTTTTCAACAATATCTGTGGGGCTGTGAAACAAGGAAATACCATCGCTCAAAGCATACAAAACCAAGCCCGTCGCAACGCCAACCAAGGCCATTGCAATCAACACAAAAGTGAGGCGTTTATGTTTACGCTTCATCGCCATTCTTAAGACTCCGTTTCTTTATTCAAGATGACATCTTCAGCCATCTCATCAAGCAACCGTTTGTAAGTCGCTTCGGTGGATTTCAAAGACTTTAGTGATGCGATCAAAACACCCAACATCACCACGGCTGTAATTCCATAAGATGGCCATATGTAGCTGCCATAACCACCCATATTTAAAAAATCTTGCATAATATTGCCCCTTAAGCGCCGTGCGCTTGTTTCATGCGCAAAATGCGTACTTTGTTGGCGGTCAGTTCTTGGCGCATACGCACCAACAAAACCCAGATGTAATAACCCTTGAACGCAAAGGCCATCAGCAGCAACGGCCACAACATGCTGGCGTCCATTTTGGGGCCGTCCATGGTGACCACGGTCGCACCTTGGTGCAGGCTGTTCCACCACGTCACGGAAAATTTAATAATCGGCAGGTTCACGGCACCGACCAAAGCCAAAATAGCCGAAGCCTTTGCGCCGCGGGTGCGGTCATCAAACGCGCCTTGCAAGGCCATATAACCAATATATAAAAACAACAAGATCAGCATGGACGTCAAACGCGCGTCCCATACCCACCAAGTGCCCCACATGGGCTTGCCCCAAAGCGATCCGGTGACCAATGACAAAAACGTAAAGGCCGCGCCAATCGGTGCCGTGGCTTTTGCCGCCACGTCCGCAAGCGGGTGTTTCCAAATCAACGATACCGCA